>CAMWJQ010000087.1 GCA_947174615.1 uncultured Lachnospiraceae bacterium | reverse complement strand
GTGCAAGAAGGGGCGGCTGTTCGGCAACATTTGACGAGCTCAACAAATATTTTATGATCTCCAACATGCCGGTTGCTTCCAGCCAGTACTGGAACAGCATCCACGGGAGAGAACCGGGACAGGCAGACATGGATGAGGAAGGGAAACAGACAATGCGCGTGCTTGCAAGGAATATGTCGTTTCTGATGAAGTGTATCGCGCTGGGCAGGGAACAGATCGGTCTGCCGGAAACCGAAGAACATGTATGGACGCATTTCATCATGTAATATAAGGAGGGATCGCTGACATGAACAGCCACAAATTCTGGTCCTGTGTATTGCTCATCAGCTGTATTATGTGTATCATAACAGGACACCAGGTTATCAAAAAGACTGACTGAAGGAAATATTTTGATGGAACATAAAAATTTTAAAACAGTGATAATTCTGGCAGTAATGGGTACATTATGCATAAATGGCTGCCATACAAGCGTCTCTGGCAGTAATAATCGGGAAACGGAAAATGCATATATGAAAATATCAGCGGAAGAAGCAAAGGAAGTAATGGACAACACCGATGATTTCGTGCTTGTTGACGTAAGGGAGGCAGATGAATATGCTGATGGGCATATAGAAGGCGCCCTGCTCATTCCCTATGGAGAAATCGGGGAAAGGGCAGAAACCGAACTTCCGGATAAGGAACAGACGATACTTGTATACTGCCGCAGCGGCAGAAGAAGCAGCATAGCCGCACAAACACTTACAGATCTTGGCTACACAGACGTCAGGGATTTTGGCGGAATCATTGACTGGTCATATGACAAAATCACTGACTGAGAAACTGAAGAAATCAGAAATGAAACAAACACCTGTAAATAAAAGCGCAAAGGAGAACAGTTAGAAAATGAGCTGACACCCGAAATGGAAAAAGCGTTCCGGCTGGCTGCAAAAACCAGAAACAGATGAAGGGCATAAGCCAGAAAGCAGGGAAATAATCCATATTATCAATTATTTCCCTGCTTGAACGGATTTTCTTAATATGACTTGGGAATTCTTGGAGGAATGAAAGGTGCCCCGGGCGATGGTATGCCCGGGGCACGCTCTATTTGGCAATTTGTTCCTTCCTGAATTCCATATAAAGTAATATTTGCCTATCGACTCTAATGTACCTGTGTGCAAAGGCTATTGACAAAAAGGTTTAAAAGTTATAAACTATAATTGATTTAAAACTTTTAAACCCAGCGTGCGAGTAGGGGAAGAAGAATCTTCTCTGCTCGATGCATAACAGGCAAAGGAGGAGATGGAATATGGTCATATACAATATGACAGAGGCGGAAACACTTTTGGCGGAATTAATCTGGGAGCAGGAGCCGATGGGAAGCGGGGATCTGGTGAAGCTGGCTGCACAGCGTTTAGGCTGGAAGAAATCCACAACCTATACAGTGCTGCGCAAGATCTGTGAAAATGGTATTTTTCAGAATAAGGGTGCAGTGGTTACTTCGAAGATGAGCCGCGAGGAGTATATCAATCGCAAAGGGGAGCAGTATCTGGATGAAAATTATAATGGTTCTCTGCCGAATTTTGTTGCTGCGTTTTTGAAGCGGAAGAAATTGAGCAAGAAACAGATTGAGGAACTTGTAGTACTGATTGACGAATATAAGGAATAATACAGGAGGGAGGGAAGGATTTGTTTGTCAGAATATTGAATACCAGTCTGATCAGTTGTTATATCATCGTGGTGGTCATGTTGTTTCGTGCGCTGTTGATAAGAGCCGAAAGAAAGTATGTGTATTGGTTATGGTTTGTGGTTTTTGTCAATCTGTGCATCCCGTTTCGAATATCAGGACCTTTTAGTTTGATTCCGAGATGGGTTGCGAATTTAGATATCACAGAATGGGATAATGTAGTCTATCTGCCGGAGGAAACAATTGTAGAGGAGGTGACAAGTACCATTACCCACAATTATGCATCCGCAGATGGAAATGGGGTAGTATCTGGCACTGATTCGAACAGCGAGTCTACATATATACAGAAGGAAGCCGGGGCGTACTCGGAATATATTCCGAATATGAAGATTACGGAGAACGAGACGGGGAGTGGACACGAAGATATAGCAGAGCGTTTTGCTGGCGCAGTGCCAGGCACCGACTCAAATATTGATATTACCTATCATGCATATCACATGGACAAGTCGTCCGATGGATATTTGCAGAAAATTCTGGCAGTTGTGTGGGGCGCGGGCGTGTGCGTGTTGGCGGCAGGGGCGATACGTTCCTCTGTAAAACTGCAAAGAAGGTTAAAAGATGCAGAGCCATTTGATAGTGATGCAATATCGGCGGAGGTAAATACAAGAATCAAGACCGCAGACGGGTTAGAGACACCTTTCTTATGGGGGATTTTCGAACCTGTGATCTATCTGCCTCGGAGGATAGATGAGAACGAACGCAAGTATATCGTTGCTCATGAAAATTTTCATAGAAAGCGGCGGGATTATATCGTGAAACCGCTTTTTTTCATCATTACAGTGATCCACTGGTTCAATCCGTTTGTCTGGGCGGCATATTTCTTGTTTGTTCGGGATATGGAAATCTCATGCGACGAGGCGGTGATTGCGGCTGCGGACAAGGATATTCGCAAGGAGTATGCGGCGAGCATTTTGAAGTATGCAGCGAGACTGAATGGCTATACACTGACACCGCTCACCTTTGGCGAACCGTCCTTGAAATGCAGGATTCAGAATGTGCTGCATTTCAGGGAGCGAAGTACAATCTGGTCTGCAATGATGCTGTGCAGTGTGGTGCTGCTCATGACAGGGCTGACGACAAGCCCCTCGCTGGAAAAACAGAAAGAACCGAATTTGGGCAGGATGGTTCACTCGGGATCGCTGCCGAAGGAGACCGACAATGAGCATGAACTGAGCCTGACCCTGACAAGACAGGAAAATTCCAGTCAGATGCCAGAGACCGTGTTGGAGTTTGGGGAAGGCGTCATTGCTCTGATGGACGAACTGACAGCATATATGAATACGAAGGAACTGTAGGAAAATTTTACTATCGAAGAAATATCCTGCGCAATCTGCATCACTTATTTTTCTACAGTTCCGAAGCAGAAAAGATTTGAGTTTTTAATACATGGGTCTGTGCATAAAAAACGGATTGGAGATTTTGGTCTTTCAATCCGTTTTTATAATTCCGTATTTCATTGTATTATAATAATTTTGGCATGATCGCCTCGACAGTCGAGGAGCGTGCCTTCGAGAAAACTTCGGGATTGCGTTTGCAGAAAACATAGAACAAACATTCTATAATAAAGAGCTGACCTAATTTGGCAGCGACAGAGCCAGATTGAAGAGGGCTTTCATTGTAGCCGCAGAGTAGAACCACATCCGCATATTCTGTGGCACGTGAGTTGGGGAAATGTGTGATCAGAATAACGGATACATGGCGTTCTTTTGCGATGCGCATGATGTCCTCCATGTCTTTTGTAGAACCAGAGTAGGAGAAAAATAAGATGACATCTTTTTCGCTGGCCAGCGCGATATTCATAACCTGCATATGTGAATCTTCGATGTGGACGAAGTGGGAGGTGGCAGTGGAAAAACGCGCCCATGCCTCCATCGCCATGACCATACTGCCGCCGTGACCCAGACAAAAGACTCTGTTCGCGGCGGAAATAAGATCTACAGCTTTGGAAATTGCATCTTCGTCTAACAACTCCATCGTTTCATTCAGGGAAAGAATATTGGCGTCGTATAGCTTGTGAAAGATGCTTCCGAGGGTATCTTCTGATGTAATGTTCTCGGGAGTATCTGATGGATCTCCGATATCTGTGACATAGGCTGCCTTGGCAAGCGCTAGTTTTAAACTGTTGTATCCTGTCAAGCCGAGACTTCGGCAGAAGCGTGTGATGGAAGCTTCCGACACGCCGCTGCACTCTGCAAGGCTTGAGATAGACATATATTGTGAGTCGTGGGGATTGGCAAGAATGTAGTCAGCTAGTTTTCTGCTGGAACGCGTCAGAGAGTGGTATTGTTCTGTGATAAGTTCCAGAATGTTTCCTGCCAAACAATCATCTCCTTTCGTGTAATACAGCAGCTCCCAGCATACCGGCGCGATTGCCAAGCGCTGCTTTCTCAATTTTTACCTGATGGAAACTGGAAATAATATTCGGGTACAGTTTTTCGCGGATCTGTTCTATAACATAAGGCTGCTCCATGATACCGCCGCCGAGAATGGCACATTCGGGGTTCAGCATATGGATAATGGTGGTCAATCCATAGATTATTTCCAGAATCCAGTGATCAATCAGCGCCTTCACTTCAGGTTCGTCAAAGCGTTCAAATATTCTGCGCCCATTGGACAAGGAGGGGTCGAAGCGCTTTGCATTTTTTACAAGGGCAGTCGTGGAAGCATATTCTTCATAACAGCCAGAAAATATGTTCTCGCTGACAAATCGAGCTTCGGGATGCGTGACGATGGCGCCAAATTCTCCGGCAGAATAACTGCTTCCGGTGTAAAGTTTTCCGTTGGTGAAAATGGCGCCGCCTACACCAGTGCCATATGTCAGGCAGACGAACTCTTTGAAGCCTTTGCCTGCGCCGAATACGGACTCACCGATGGCTGCTGCATTGACATCATTTTCTACAGAGACGGGTACATGAAATTGTTGTTCCATGAGTTCCTTTAACTTTGTTCCAGTGTAGCCGTAAATATTTTCGTTTGCGTAGATAATCTGACCATGTACAGGGTCAACTTGTCCGGCAGTGCTGATACCAATGCGCTCAAATGCACTGCGCTGTCTATAATCTGTGATAATCTCCTTTGCGCGGTTTACCACATGAGCGCCGCCCTGATAGGATTCCGTAGGGGTTTCTCTGATGTCTGTCAGTGTGCCATCTACGTATAAGCCGGATTTAATCGCTGTTCCTCCGATGTCAAGAACCATGGTTGCCATATACTGTTACCTCCTTGTCATTTAAATGCCGTGGTGAATCACGGTTTTGATCGTTAGACTTTTGCCCAGAATCACGATATTTGCATATTTGCCGGGAGCGAGACTCCCATAGGAATCGTAAATTCCAACTGCTTTTGCAGGGTTGACAGCAGCGCATTTGACTGCACTGGCGAGAGGAATGCCCATGTCGTGCACAGCGGTGCGCACACAGCCCATAAGATTTGTCACAGAGCCTGCGATGGTACCATCTTCCAGAACAGCCAGATTTCCCTTCACGGTGACGTTTTGCCCGCCTAAGTCGTACTGTCCGTCCGCAAGACCAGACGCCCGCATACTGTCACTGATCAGAATGATTCTGTCGTCGCCAAAAATTTTAAAGGTAGTTCGCACGACGGCAGGGTGAATGTGGATGCCATCACAGATCAATTCTGCCCGGCAGCGCTCGTCGTCGGCAGCAGCTCCGATCGGTCCGGGGGCGCGGTGGCTGAAAGGGGGCATGGCGTTGTAAGTATGCGTCAACTGTGAAGCGCCACAGGCAATTGCCTCCTTTGCGGTGTCATAATCCGCCGCGGTATGTGCGATGGAAATGTTAACGCGGCTGCTGTTTTCACGGATAAAATCCATAGAGCCCGCTGTCTCAGGAGCGATCGCTACAGTGCGCAGCATGTTTTCTGAGAGGTCTTGGAGCCGATTGAACAGGGCAGTGTCAGCAGGCGTGATATACTTTTCGTTCTGTGCGCCTTTTTTGGAAGCATTGATAAAAGGTCCTTCCATGTAGAGACCACAGAAATCTGCAGCATTTTCGTCTGTTGTATCGCGATAAGTTTTTGCTGCGCGGCAGATCCCTGATAAAACCTCTTCTGACATGGTCATGGTGGCTGGTGTGATGGAAGTAATCCCTTGGCTCAGCTCGTAGCGCGCTATGGTCTGAAAAGCTTCCACAGTACCGTCACAGCAGTCGCTTCCCATGCAGCCGTGAAAATGAATGTCGGTCAAACCGGGAATCACATAATTCCCAGCGGCGTCAGTCACAATTTCATTGCCGGATGTATTATTGTATTCTTTTTCGTATACTTCTTGTGATACGATTTTTTCACCACAAATATATACAGTTTCTGGAGTAAAAGAACCGTCTTCATGAAAGACAAGACCATTGATGATTTTTCTTAACGCCATTTTGCCCGCCTTTCTATGTGCTAACACTTTGAGAGTGCTGCTTCGTCAGCCACAAGAGTTACATTTTGGTGAAGCTGTAAGATCGAGGCGGGCACCTTAGGTGTGATGGGACCAAAGAAAGCGGTCTTAACGATCTCTGCCTTGTCCTCGCCAGATACAATGATCAGGATCCGATGTGCAGACATGATTGTCTTGATGCCCATCGTGTATGCCTGACGAGGCACTTCGGCCTCTGTCTCGAAGAAGCGCGCATTGGCTTTGATCGTCTGTTCTGACAGATCGATACAGTGTGTTTCTGTCGAGAAAATATCGCCCGGTTCATTAAAACCGATATGTCCATTGTGTCCAAGTCCGAGGAGCTGCAGATCTGGTTCGCCTACAGCGCGAAGAATTTCATTGTAATTTTCGCAGGCAGTCGTGCTGTCAGGCTCTTTCCCGTCAGGCAGGAACGTTCTGTGCTTGTCGATGTTTACTTTACTAAAGAGGTTTTTGTTCATAAAGTAATAGTAGCTCTGCGGGTTTTCGTGGGACAGTCCTTTATACTCATCAAGGTTTACCGTCATGACTTCGGAGAAGTCGAGATCACCTTTTTCATACCATTCGACGAGCTGTCTATAGGTGCCTAATGGTGTGGATCCAGTGGCAAGACCAAGTACGCAGTTTGGCTTCAAGATGATCTGCGCTGAGATGATGTTGGCAGCCTTGCGGCTCATGTCATTGTAATCCTTTGCTCTGCAAATTTTCATAGTGTACCTCCTTATATGTGCCTATTATAAATAGTTCGGAATGGGACATATTCCCTATGAGGCTACTATAGCATATATTTTGAATAGATGCAATTCTTATAAAAATAATATGTGAAAAATTTTCAAAAAATAAAAAATTAGAAAAAATTTTTCAAAAATGTATTGACAAAAGTACATAGTGAAAGTACAATGATGTCATAATCAACAAAAACCTTACGTAAGGCTGCATTTTTTTAAACAATTTTTCCAAATTAAAGGAGGGCTTATTATGAAGAAGCGTAAATTTATGGCATTGGCACTGAGCTGTGTTATGGTATGTTCTCTTGCTGCATGCGGCAGCAAAGACACAGGGGCAAGCCAGCCTGCACCGGCGCCTGCGCCGGCAGAAAAAACAGATGACAGTGCGAACAACGACAATAATGCAGACAGCCAGACTCCAGCGGACACATCTGCAGATGCTTCACAGGCAGCAGATATCACTTTGTGGACCTATCCGGTTGGAAGCTGGGGAGATGCGGCTACAGTTAGCGGTATGATAGCAAATTTTAATGCTGTTTATCCAGATATCCATGTTACAGTTGAATATCTGGATTATACAAACGGCGATGATCAGATCAACACTGCAATCGAGGGAAATCAGGCGCCGGATCTGGTGTTGGAAGGACCAGAGCGCTTGGTGGCAAACTGGGGTGCAAAGGGTCTGATGGTAGATTTAGGTGATTTGTGGACAGACGAGGCAAAGTCTTTGATTTATGATTCTGTACAGAGTGCATGTCAGAGCAACGACGGCGTATTCTATGAGTATCCGCTGTGTATGACAGCGCATACCATGGCAATCAACAGAGATATCTTTGAGGCGGCAGGTGCACTTCAATATCTTGATGAGGAAACCGGTACATGGACAACAGAAAACTTCCAGAAGGCAGTTCAGGCAGTGTATGACTATGGTCAGACAAATGTAGGTGCAGTGTACTGCAGCGGACAGGGCGGCGATCAGGGAACACGTGCACTGGTAAACAATTTGTATGGCGGAACATTTACCAATGCAGAACATACACAGTACACCGCAGACAGTGAGGAAAATATCAAGGCGCTTGAACTGTTAAAGAGTATGGACGGGATTAACTTTGATGCATCTATAGCAGGTGGGGATGAGGTAAATATGTTCTGTAACGGAACATTTGCGATGGCATTCTGCTGGAATGCAACACAGGAAAAGAATAATGCGGACCAGGGAAATATTAATTTTGATGTTCTGCCGATGGCATTCCCGACAGAGAGCGGCACGCCTCAGCTTTGCGGCGGTATCTGGGGCTTTGGTATCTTTGATAATGGCGATCCGGCAAAAATCGCAGCGGCAAAGACGTTTATCGACTTTATGGCAAATGATGAGAAGCAGGCTGTTGAGAGCGTAAAAGCATCAAACTTCTGGCCGGTAAAGGATCTTGGAAATATCTATGACGGCGATGCGCTTATGTCTGAATATGCGAAGTTTATTCCTTATATGGGCGATTACTATCAGGTAGTAAGCGGGTGGGCAGAAGCTCGTACAGCATGGTGGAATATGCTCCAGCAGGTTGGTTCAGGTACAGATGTCAAGACAGCAGTCGAGGAATTTGCGGCAACAGCAAATGCGGCAGCATCAGCACAATAATCCATACAGTAATGTAGTGGTGCGCCCCTTCCCGAAACGATGTGGGAGGGGCGCTTCCTTATAAGATAATTTTATTGGAAGGAGGAATCCTTATGGCAAAAAATAATAGCATGAGTAAGGCATTGGTGCGCCGGGAGACAATCGCTGGCTATGCTTTTATGCTGCCAAGCCTGATATTCTTTCTGGGATTCGTGATATATCCCATGGTGCAGTGTGTGTTTACCAGTTTTTTTGATGCGACGATGAACCGCGAGGATATCTTTGTTGGTTTTGCCAATTATATTGAGCTGTTTCAAGATAAAGTATTTCTTGGATCGCTCAAAAATACGGTGATCATCGTGGTTGTTTCTGTGCCAGTGACCTGTATTTTCTCCTTGTGGGTAAGTTCGGTCATTTATGATCTGGCAGGTCCTGCCTGCTCAGCGTTTCGCTGTATCTTCTATCTGCCGGTTGTGACGGGGTCTGTTGCAGTTGCAGTTGTGTGGAAGTGGATGTTCAACAATTATTATGGCATCTTTAATTACATAGGTACAAATACCGGATTGATTGAAAAAAATATAAACTGGCTGGGCGATGAGCGATTCGCTCTAGGCTGTATTATTCTCATCTTGCTGACAACTTCTGTGGGACAGCCAATTGTATTATATGTATCTGCCCTCAACAATGTGGACCAGTCGCTCGTGGAGGCTGCCGAAGTTGACGGAGCTACAAAGTTCCAGTGTTTCTGGAAGATTAAATGGTCTCAGATCATGCCGACTACTTTGTACATTCTTGTGATCACGACAATCAACAGTTTCCAGTGTTTCGCGCTGATCCAGCTGCTGACAAGCGGCGGACCAAATCACAGCACAGATACCATTATGTACTATATTTACTACAATGCATTTAAGCTGTACCGCTATGGCTATGGAAATGCGATGGGCGTAGTGCTTGCAATTATTATTGCGGTGCTCTCAGCATTGCAGTTTAAGATGGCAGAGTCGAAGTAGGAAAGGGGGAAATGTATATGAAACAGAACCAGTTTAACCGTTCAGCCTCTTATAAAATTATATCGGTTATCATTATTGCGATTTTGGCATTCACATTTGCCTTTCCGCTTTACTGGATTATCATCGGTTCCTTCAAAACTTCGGCTGCAATCAATGCCACGACACCACAGTGGTGGCCGCAGGAGTGGGTGCTTGACAATTACAGAAAACTTTTTAGCAGACAGGTAGCTGCACTCTGGGAGATCAAGATTCCATTTACAGGTATCAGCTTTACAGGACCAGAAGTGCCAGCCGCGATCAGATGGCTCTTAAATACTGTGTTTATGTCGGTGGCTGCGATGCTGCTTACCTGTATTACGTCTGCGATGGCAGGCTATGCGCTGGCGAAGAAGCGTTTTATCGGACGCACCGTTGTGTTCTCTTTGATCGTGTGTGCGATGGCACTGCCAAAGCAGGTTATCCTGATTCCGCTGCTGCGTGAGATGGCTTCCCTGGAACTCTATAACACGATCTGGGCGGTAATCTTCCCGATTGTGGGCTGGCCGTTCGGTGTTTTCCTGATGAAACAGTTCTCGGAGGGCATACCGGGAGAGATGATGGAAGCTGCCAAGATTGACGGTGCAAATGAGTGGAAAACGTTCTATACGATTGCACTTCCATTGATTAAGCCGGGGATCGGTGCATTGGCGATCTTTACCTTTATTAATTCATGGAATGATTACTTTATGCAGTTGATTATGTTGACTAGCACGAAGAACCTGACAATTTCTCTTGGTATCGCAAAGTTACAGGCAGAAAATGCAACGGATTTTGGTTTGATAATGGCAGGTGCGTCTCTGGCGGCAATTCCGATTATTGTCATTTTCCTTATTTTCCAGAAGTACTTTACCAAGGGAATCACAATGGGCGCAGTCAAGGGCTAGGAGGTTTGTTATGATTTATACAGAGATCGCAAATATAGAGCATTATTATGGTCTTGGCAAATATTTGGATAAGGCGGTCGCGTATCTGAGCAGTCATCCTCTTGATGATGTGAAGGCAGGTCATTATGATATTGATGGGAATATGGTATATATGAATGTGTTTGACTATGAGACGATTCCAGAGGAGGGCGCGTTTTTTGAGGCACATAAAAAATACGCCGATATTCACATGACCGTGACAGGAGAGGAGATTGTCGGGGTATCGGATTTGTCGAAGGTTACGGTAAAGAATTTTGATGAGGAAAAGGATTTGATGGAAGTGGAAGGTCCGGTGGAGCATTATATCAAACTGATACCGGGAAAGGCATTGATCACGCTGCCGGAGGATGCGCACAAGGTCAAGCTTGCCGTGGGCAGTCCTTCCACAATAAAAAAGGCAGTTATAAAAGTGTATGTAGGCGAATAGAGAGCGTGCTGCGGTGCGCAGAAAGGGGCAGATATGAGAGATATCAGCAAATATCAGGGAATTATCCCAGCGTTCTATGC
>CAMWJQ010000086.1 GCA_947174615.1 uncultured Lachnospiraceae bacterium | reverse complement strand
TGTAATTATTGAACAGCTTTTGAGGATTATAAAAATGAAAAAAGAGATCGGAATTATAATGGCGGCTGGGCTGGGCGAGCGCATGCGTCCGCTGACATTGAAGACACCCAAACCGCTTGTGAAAGTATTTGGAAAGCCGTTGATTGAGACAGTGATTGAAGGACTGCTTCGCAGGGGCGTATCGGAAATCTATATCGTGGTGGGATATCAAAAGGAACAATTTGCATACCTGCGCGAGACTTTTGGAAACGTTCATCTGATAGAAAATCCAGATTATGACAAAATGAATAATATCGCCTCAATCTATGCGGCAAGAGAGGTGCTCAGAACAGCGGACTGTTTTATTTGTGAGGCGGATTTAATGATTTTGGACGCATCTGTTTTTGATAAGCAGTTTACAGAATCAGGCTATTTTGGAAAGATGGTACAAGGATATTCAAACGATTGGGTTTTTGACTTGCAGGACGGTTATATTTCCAGAGTGGGGAAGGGCGGGACAGATACCTATAACATGGCAGGAATCTCTTATTTTCAGCAGAAAGATGCCTGTATGCTCGCAGATGCAGTCGAGGAGGCTTATGCGAAGGCGGAGAATGCAGGGCTGTTTTGGGATGAGGTCGTTGACCGGAATCTGGATAAGTTTCGGCTTCGTATTTTTCCGGTAGAGCCGAGACAGATTGTGGAAGTTGACACCGTGGAGGAATTGACTTTATTGGATAAAACTGCATTGGAACAGAATTAGGGAGAATATGTCAATGAGAGCAAGTACTTTTTTACAGGAAGTGAAAAAAATAGGAATCCGAACCGTTGCAGGGGTGCCGGACTCTACATTAAAGCCGTTTTGTGATGCAGTCTGCCATGACGGCGGGAAGGAGTTTCAGCATTATGTGACAGCAAATGAGGGGGCGGCGGTCGGGCTGGCGACGGGTGTTTATCTGGCACAGCGGCGTCCCTGTCTGATCTATCTGCAAAATTCTGGACTGGGAAATCTTATCAATCCTCTGGCGTCGATTGCGAATCAGGAAGTATATGGAATCCCAATGCTGTTTGTCATTGGCTGGCGCGGCGAGCCAGGGACACCAGATGAGCCGCAGCATGTTTTTCAGGGCAGAATAACCTGCGCCCTTTTGGAAGTGATGGATGTGCCTTATGCTGTGATCGATGCTGCGACGACGAAGGAGCAGCTTGGGGAACTGCTTGCAGCAGCCAAGACCGCAATGGAGGGCAGCAGGCAGTATGCGATCATTGTAAGGAAAGGCACTTTTGAAAAAGAAGCAGATTTTGTCTGGAGCAATGGCTATGAGCTAGTGCGCGAACAGGCTTTGAAGATACTGATCAAAAAGGTTTATCAGGAATCATTTCTCGTCTCCACAACCGGTAAAATTTCAAGGGAGCTGTATGAGCAGTGTGATGTTTTGTATGGGAATCATGACAGGCTCTTTATGACAGTGGGGGGGATGGGTCATGCTTCGATGATCGCATATGGTATGGCGCAGGCAGATGCTTCGAAACGCATTGTGTGTGTTGACGGTGACGGGGCAGTGCTGATGCATATGGGAGCGCTGGCGGCGCTGGCAAGGCAGCAGCCCGAAAACCTCCTTCATATTGTCATCAACAATGCGGCGCATGAGTCTGTGGGGGCGATACCGACAGGGTACAGCGGACAGACCTATACATCAATAGCAAAAGCCTGCGGATATCCCAGTGCAGCACTGGTAAAAACAGAACAGGAATTGGAGACAGCGCTGGAGGATGCGATGCAAAAGCGTGCGCTTTCCATGATTGAAGTGATGGTGTCATTGGATTCAAGGGCAGATCTTGGCAGACCGAAAGAGCGTGCGGCGGAAAATAAACTTCAGTTTATGCGCGCCTGTGCAGAGGGAGGAAAATGATAGGATTTATACTGTTCTTTGGGATGGCAGCAGGTACGATCTGGACAGGGCTGAATCGAAATACGATTGAAAAAGGTATCATGGCAGGCGGACTTCGGGCAGTCTTATTTTTCTTTGCAAGTATCTACTTTACAGCGTCTGCCATCAAACTATATCTGGGTGAGGCGCAAAATACCTTGTCAGAGAGTTTCTGGGATGCCGAGGGTGCAACATATCTCCATTACGGGATAGTGTTTTTTATTGTGTCAGCGGTTGTTTTCCTTGCAATGAAACTGTTGTTTTCATCCGTTGGGTATCTGTTCATACAGATTTTTGATCCGCTGTATGTTTTTGCTGTATTAGGAATGCTTCTGCTGTCTGGAAGGATTGACAACAGGGCGTATTGTGCCTTATTTTTAATATGCCTGTCCGCAGCGGGCGTGGTTCTTGGTCTGGGCGTCCATCGGGGCAGCGGGCAGTGTTCATTCGTGTATTGTGAAACAGGAGAGCGCTGGAAGTGTTTTGTGGAGGCGCTGCCATTTATTAGCATCTGGGTTATCATGACAGGAATCTATCTGCCCAGTGAGTTGTATCTTCATAATATAGAAGAATTTACTGGCAGCTATCTGCCGTTTATAGGCATTATGCTGACAGGAAGTATTGCGGAGATTTTCTTATTGGATATAATTTTTTTACTTTTTATGCCCAAAAAGTGCTTTCGGGCAGCGTATCTTGTGGCCGCAGGAATCGGCTGTGCGGGATATCTGCAACAGATGGTGCTCAATGGTTCGCTCGAGGCTATGAATGGCGAGACACAGTCGTGGACTATACCAAAAATATTGTTTAATAGCGTTATATGGCTTTTCATCCTATTGGCAGTTGTGATCGGCGGAATCCGCAAAACATCTATTCGTTCACTGTGCCGGATTGCCTGTATCTATATTTCATTGATTCAACTGGCAACATTAGGCTGGCTCCTTTTGACATCAGACTTGAAAAATGAGCATGTCAATGCAGCAGTTACTACAAAAGGCGCGCTGGAATTGGCACAGGAGGAGAATGTGCTTGTGTTTGTGCTTGATAACTTTGACTGCAGCTGGTTCGAGGAGATCTGCAGGGAGAATGAACATATTGTACAACCACTGGCAGACTTTACCTATTACAGAAACAGTACTTCACAGTTTGCCCATACAGGCGATGGAATTGCCAGTCTGCTCACAGGGGCGGTGTGGACGGAGGATGCGGGCAGCTATTTTGAATATGCCTATCAAAACAGTGATGTCTATGAGCGGATGACCGCGCAGGGAATAGATGTCGAAATATTTACAGATGTGGGTCTGCTGCCGAAGAAGGTATATCAGCATATGGATAATTATGCGGATAATGTAACACAGAAGTATGATATAAGTAAAACATTTTACACGATGCTTCGCACATCCCTGTATAAGACCATGCCATTTTTACTAAAACATCAGTATGCATATTATACATCTGATATTAAGGATATGTATTATAATGAGGATGTCTGGAGTATTGACAATGACTTGTTATTTTATCAGGATTTGATGGAAAACGGCTTGCAGGTTTCCGATGATAAAAAAAGTGCATTTCGCTTTTATCACATGCGCGGACCGCATGGACCGTATTATCTGACAGAGGATTTAAAGTATGAACCTACTGGCAGAATGTCATCGCGCAATGCACAGGGAGCAGGCAGTCTGAAAATCGTATATGAGTATCTGGAACAGCTAAAGGGGATTGGAAAATATGAAGGTGCCACCATCATTATCACTGCGGATCACGGTGTAGGAAAGATTGTAGAGACGAATAAGACTGACGGTCAGCCGGACCAGACCTCAAGACCACTGCTTCTAGTGAAGCTGCGTGACGAACAGCACACCGCCCTGCAGATCAGTGACGCGCCCGTCACGCAGGCGGAGCTGACGCCGACGGTTTTGGATGCATTTGGAATGCCGCATACTTCGTATGGACGTACGTTTGCCGAGGTGCCTGCCGGGGAGCAGCGGCAGCGGACGCATCTGGATGATTACTATGACCGCCGTATACTATATACGATTGACGGTCATGCTGCCGACCTTGACAGCTGGAGGATAGAGTGGGCGGTATATTATTAATTTGAAGTCGATCTGAAAGCGTTCTTGTTGATGGCGCAGGGATGATTGATAGAATTACAATATAAAGATGTTTGAATACGAAACCTGATGCAATTGTATGGAATATGATACTGCATCAGGTTTTTATAAAAAAGGAAAATGGAAGAAAATGGAAAAATAGATAGAATAATGAATATATTTATGATATAATAATAGCATTACTTGAAATGTTAAGGAGGTGTAAACGTGTTCTTTAACTCATACAGCTTTTTATTGTTTTTTCCAATAGTGGTTGTTATTTACTTTTTATTTCCAAAGAAAAAACAAATGTTATGGCTGCTGGCAGCCAGTTATTTCTTTTATATGTGCTGGGATGTAAGAGCTGTACTGCTGTTATTGTCTGTAACAGTTGTGACATATGTAGGTGGTTTGTGGGTAGAAAAATACTCGGGGGGGGGTATTTTGTACATCTGATTTAATATCAAAGATCATAGTAACTTTTGGCGTTGTATTAAATCTGGGTGTTTTGTTTCTATTCAAATATATTGATTTTTCAATTCAGGTACTCAATTCGATTATTGACCAGTTCGGTCTCTCTATTTCAATTCCAAAGTACAACTTATTATTACCGATCGGTATTTCTTTTTATATTTTTCATTCGATCAGTTATCTCATAGATGTATACAGGCGTGAAGTTCCGGCAGAACACAGTTTTTGGAAGTACGCATTATTTTTGTCGTTTTTTCCACAGCTGACAGCTGGTCCGATTGAGCGCGCGAATAGTCTGATGCAGCAGATTGACGAGGAGCATACGTTTGACTTTGATGCGATGAGGAACGGGCTTTTGCGAATGTTGTGGGGATATTTTCTGAAACTCATGATTGCAGACCGCGCGGCAATTTTTGTGAACGCCGTATTCGATATGCCGTCGCAGTATGAGGGTGTTTTTGTGATTCTCGCAGCAGTTTTGTTTGCCGTTCAGATCTATAGTGACCTTGCGGGGTATGCTTTGATTGCAAAAGGGGCAGCAGAGGTGATGGGATTTCGGCTGACGGATAATTTTTCTGCACCGTATTTTTCTGCATCTATTGGAGAGTTCTGGCGTCGGTGGCACATTTCGCTTTCAACATGGTTTCGCGATTATCTCTATATTTCATTAGGCAGTAACAGGAAAGGGAAGATCTGTCAGTACAGAAATGTGATCATGGTATTTCTGGCAGGCGGACTGTGGCATGGAGCGGAAGCTTCCTATATAGTATGGGGATTGCTTCATAGCCTGTATTTGATTTTGGGAGATTGGATGGAACAGGTGTTTAATGGCAGGACGAAGCAGCTTCCTAAGTGGTTTCGAATCCTGATTACATTCTGTCTTGTGGATTTTGCATGGATTTTTTTCAGGGCAGACAATCTACAGACTGCCTGTGATATGATTGTCAGCATGTTTACGGTACATAATTGGTCGATTCTTTGGGATTTGTCCATTTATCAGCCCGGGTTGGGAAAGGCAGATTTTTTGATTTTGTTGATCTCTGTTTTGTTTCTCTTTTTTGCAGATTTTGTAAGCTGTAAAAAGATTGATTTAAGGCAGAGCATAATTGGAAAAAAGCTTTGGTTTCGATGGCTGGTCTATTATGCAGCGATACTTGGCATGTTGATCTTTGGCATATGGGGCGCAGAGAACCGTTCGATGGCATTTTTATATTTACAGTTTTAGTGAACCACAGAGGTACAGAATGGATAAATTTAGAGATATTTTGACAGAAAAACAAAGGATAACATACTGTATCGCGGCGCTCATTGGTGCGTCTGCATTTATTGCTGTATACGGTATATGGGTATTAAATCCAATATATGATGAGTGGCTTCTGGGACGTGGCGATCTGACACAGCATTATCTGGGCTGGAGCTTTTATCGTATGGGGAAATGGACTTTTCCGATTGGATTGACAGATCGACTGGCGTATCCGAATCAAACGTCAATCATCTTCACAGATTCCATACCGCTGTTTGCAGTGCCTTTTAAGCTCATCTCTCCGATGCTGCCGCACACTTTTCAGTATTTTGGCTGGTGGGGATTGATCAGCTTCATGTTACAGGGAGTGCTTGCCTGCATGATTTTGACAGAACTTCACATCGACAGATTTTGTGCCCTTGCCGGAAGTATTTTATTCGTACTGTCACCTGTTGTAATTGAAAAGATGTTTCGCCATACATCACTGGGGGCACATTGGATGGTTTTGCTGTCGGTTTATTTCTTTATCAGGCACAAGCATATTTATCAGGAGTGCAGGAAAACGTTGATTTGCTGGAGCATTATGGGCGGATTGGTCGGAGCAGTACATATGTATTATCTGCCTATGTGTGGGATGTTTGCTATCGGTTTTGCTGCTGCCAGTGTGTTTCGTGAAAGAAAATTCCATATTCGGTATATCGTTCCTGTGGGGGCTTTTTTGGCTGGAGCAGGGGGCATGATCTATGTGCTGGGAGGATTCTCTACCAAGGTGACAGCAGACGCGGATGGATTGGGTTTGTATGGATTTAACCTGAATAGCTTTTGGAATGCAAAGGGATATTCGAGATGGCTGCCAAGTCTGGAAATGTATCATGAAGGGCAGTATGAAGGATTTGCGTATCTAGGGATAGGGATATATCTGTTTTTGGTGTTTGCATTGGCGTATACCGTTTGGGTATTGGCTGAAATTTGCTTAAAAAGAAGGCGTTTTAGCAGGGATAAGCTGATCTATATAGGAATCTGTGCAGTTATGATGCTGGGACTGACTGTATTTGCAGCTTCGCCGCAGGTGAGTTTTGGGAACAGATTGTTGTTTGTTCTGACGGATAGCAGTACAATAACACGTTACTGGAGTATCTTTAGGGCTTCTGGAAGAGTCATCTGGCCAGTATATTATCTGATTGATATCGGTTCGATTGTCTGCTATGACAGATTCTGGAAAGCTTTTGGCAAGGGAAAACATGCTGCCGAGATATTGTTTGCAGTGTGTATCTTTTTGCAGATCTTTGATATCGGAAATAAGCTGGCGATGCAGCGGCAGGCGTTTGCGTATGAACGTGCATACGACACACCTCTTAAAAGTGCGATTTGGGAGGCGCTTGCAGACAGGGAAGCTATCGAACATATCGTGTGGGTATCCCACAACCTCGACTATGGTCCGATCATGGATTTTGCAAAGTATGCTTATGACAATGGCTGGACGATGAATAATTACTATTTTGCCAGAGCAGTCAATGTGAATGAGACGACCAGACAAAGTATGCAGCATTTGAATGATTCCTGTATCTATTTATTCAAGGCGGATGAAAAGGAGTATATTGCAGGAAATATGGATGATTTTGATTTGAATTATTATGAGGCAGATGGATATATCGTGGGAACAGTGTTTCAGATAGAACATGCTGAACCGCTACGTTGACGAAACTATTGAATGATAGAAAGGAGCCAGACTTTTGAAAACAGTGCAATCTATAGATGAAACAGTGCAGGGAGTTTATGCCAGATTATCCAAGCTATTCAAAACAGCGTTTCTTGCGGCAGTTCTTTTTGGCATAGCGGCACATTTGTATATGTTTATGAATAAGCTTCCGAATTATGATGATATGGGAATCAACGGATTTGGGGCAACATTTCGGCTTGGAAGGTGGTTTTTGTGGTTTTTGGCTGCGGCTGCATATCACTTGGACTTTGTATATAGCCTGCCTTGGGTGAACGGACTGATTACGCTGATGTTTATCGCGTTGTCGGCAGGGCTTACAGCGGATGTGCTAGGCGTAAAAAGCACTGCGGGCAATATTGTAATCGGCGCAGCAATGGCGGTATATCCAAGCTGGACAGCTACGTTTTTCTTTATGTTTACGGCGCCGTACTACGCAATTGCGCTGTTTTTGGCGGTCTGCGCTGTCTGGTGTATCGTGAAAAGAAAAGGGAAACTCTGGTTTGCGGCTGGTTCCTTGCTGCTTGCATGTTCTATGGGGATATATCAGGCATATATGCCTTTTGCGGCATCAATCTGTGTGATTGTAATAATGATGGCTGTAGAACGTGAAAAAGATTGTAAAAAAATCATAAAAAATGCGGTCTATTATTTCAGTCAGCTGCTGTCGGGCAGTGTGCTTTATATTATTATTACACAGCTCTCATTGATTGTCACCAAACAGAAACTTTCACAATACAGAGGTGCCGGCACGGTACAGGATGGTTTTATTCGCAGGATTTTTCGCGATTTTTTCGGAATTATGTACAATAATGACCTGGAGCTGAGCTACAATGCTGTCACCAAAGGGATGTATCTGTTTCTGTTTATTCTGTCGGGTCTGTTGCTGTTGTTGTTTCTCCGACAGTTTTTAAAAGAGCATCAGTATTTGAAGGCTGTAGGATTTGCAGTGCTGGCAGTGGCATTTGTCATTGCAGTGAACAGCATTTACATCGTCATTCAAGAGGTGTATTCGCTGATGCGCTATGCGTATGTATGTCTGCTGATTCTGCCAGTCTGCCTTTTAGATCGTTATAAACAAAATACTGTGTCAGAGCGGGGGAGGAGATGTGCGCTGTGGGCAGAATGGAGTGCGATGCTAGTGCTGGCAGCCGGAATCCTAAGTTACTGTCATTTCGCCAATGCGCAGTATCTCAGTCTGTATCTGGGCTATGAACAGGCGTCGGGATATTATGGAACCGTGATTACGCAGATAAAAACGCTGGACGGATACGAGCCAGGAATGAAAACCGCATTGATTGGTTCCGGAAAGATCGAAGATCAGAGTCTGTACAGAAATCAGGTGATGGAGGTGTTTGAGATGAGCGGGCGTGATACCGTGCTGGCACAGGCGTACAGTATCGAGTATTTTATCAGATATTACTGCGGTTTTGACACGGAGTTTGTAGAGGCAGATCTGACCAATAGGGAAATCATGCAAATGCCAGTATATCCGGCGGCAGGCTCTATCAAAATAGTGGAGGATGTCGTTGTAGTGAAATTTGCGGAGTGAGAAGGAGAAGTCCTTACACTGATGGCAGGGTGCAGCGTCTGAATTTCGAATCAGGCAGTGCACCTTTTTTGATGAATCATACATTTTCAGGTACAGCATCGGGCATATTACTTTCAATAAAAGAAAAGTAAAGCCGAGGAGTATCATTGAAATGCATACGAAATACAGAATAAAAATCCTTTTGATTATGATAATCGCAGTGGCAAGCCGTTTAATCGGAATCGGTGTGTATCCAGTGGGAATCCACGCCGATGAAGCATATGCAGGATATGAGGCGTTTGCCATACTGCATGATGGCATGGATTCGTGGGGATATCATAATCCGGTCTATCTCACTGTGTGGGGGAGTGGAATGAGCGTTTTGGAATCCCTGCTGATGATGCCGTTTATCAAGCTTGGCGGACTGAGTCTGACAATGGTCAGACTGCCGCAGATGATTCTGGGTGTGCTGTCTGTCTTGGTACTGTATCTGCTTCTCAAAAAGATATCAAGTCCGCAGATGGCTCTTTGGGCGGCGTTTTTGATGGCAGTTTGTCCGTGGCACATAATGATGAGCAGATGGGGGCTGGACGCAAATCTTGCGCCGGCTTTTATTCTGTTTGCGATGTATTTCAGTGTTTTGGGTCTGGAGAAAGAAAGATATTTTATCCTGGCAGCGCTGTTTTGGGGCATATCGCTGTATACGTATGCGTTGACATGGATCTTTGTACCGGCTTTTCTGTTACTGTCAGCACTGTATTGTATCAAATATAACAAGATCCAAGTAACGAAAACCATCTGGATTGCGATCGGTACTCTTGGTTTCACAGCACTTCCGCTCATGATGTTCGTAGCTGTCAACAAGGGAATCCTTCCTGAAATCAAAACACAGTACTTCTCCATACCAAGACTGGTGGAGTTTCGCAGTGATGAACTGACCTTCTCCAACATTGCAATGAATATACGGGATTTATTGAGAATTTATATCAAACAGAATGATTATAGTCTTATGAATACAATACCGTATTTTGGATTGTACTATTTATTTTCGGCGCCATTTATGCTGCTGGGTAGCTGGCGGTGTCTGTCTGATACTTTTTCCGCGCTCAAAAACAAAAAATTTGGATATACTATTTTTTTACTGTTTTGGATTCTGATCTGCGCAGTGACAGGAACTATGCGCTCAATGAATGCTTACAGAGCAAATGTGATGAATCTCGCAGTATTGATCTTGATAGCAAAGGGGATTTGCTGGCTGTGTTGGAAGTTTCGTAAAAAATGGTTGAATAAAATTTTACTCTTGTTGTATCTGATAAGCTTTGTTATCTTTGAAGCGTATTATTTTACGGCATATCAGGAGGAGATCAAGGATATCCAGAAGGCGGGATTGGAGCAGGCGCTTGCATATGCGCTGGATCTGCGGTCTGTAAATGATATAGATCTCATCCATGTGACAGACAGCATTGCGCATCCGCAGATTTTGTTTTATGCAAAATGCCCTGTTGAGGTGTTCAGAAGCACTGTGAAGTGGAAAAATTATCCGGCAAAGTGGGTTTATGCGGAAAGCTTTGACTGCTTTGTGTGGGATGAAGAGGAGATGGATGGAGAGATCTTTTTGATTTCTGAACAGGATCTCGAACGGTATGCAAAAGCAGGGTATCAGACAGTGCAGTTTGGGGCGTATGGGGTGGCGTATTGGTAAGTATCAATATACCCAACAGGCTGTTTGTGGGGTGTTTGTCTGAACAGACTGTCGTGGAGGACGGCACAAGACGCATTTGTAAACAAATTATGCAAATAGTACTTCAAGGAAGCGGTAAGTGTTACCCGGTTCAATAATGATTTGTATCAAAAAGATTACTTTATTAGCAACAGTATGGTTTTAAAGTTTGATTGCAACCATTAGCTGAGATATGCTATAATGTATCAAAAGAAAGCAGCGCTTTGTTACGGATGCAGTTAAGCGTACAAATGAAAAATAAAGACGGTCCTTCAGTATGTTGCAGATTACCGCATAAATCTGATTACGCCGAGAAGTCTGTCGGACAAAGAAATTGATGAATTTCAGACAAATCTAAGAGAAATTATGCGATACATTAAGTATT
>CAMWJQ010000085.1 GCA_947174615.1 uncultured Lachnospiraceae bacterium | reverse complement strand
GGTTCATCTTGTCGCCAAACGTAAGGCGCAGCGTGAGCCATATAAACGGTTTTTCCACATGGATAAACGAACCAACCAGACTTTTCCCCACATAAGACATTTCCTGCAGACTGTCATTGTACCCTGCAAGGCTGGCTACCGCCGTGATGTCATGGTCAAAATTGAGTACTGCCGTCGTGGCAAAACCGCCCCAGCTGTGTCCGTATAGACAGACAGGCAGCCCGTCAAACACAGGGTTGTGCTCCACATAGGTCAGTGCATTGTCCAGATCGAGCGCCGACTGCACCAGCCCGATGCAGCTGTCGCCAGTCGAGGCGCCGCTCCCTGTATTATCATAGGCAAACACCATAAATCCATTGTCCACAAAATACTTTGTCTCACTGATATACCCCTCAGAATATCCACCCAGTCCATGTGAGATCACCACAAGCCCCCTTGCCGGCTTGTCTTTGCCGTAGATATAGCCCGTCAGCGTCTCGCTGCCGGAAGTAAATGTCACGGTTTCCCGCGGAAAATCCTCAAAGTCAGCCCAGCGCATGTACTCAGAATACTTCTTCTGCTCGCTCCGGTTAAAATACTCCTTCATAAAATGGTTGATAATCATGAAAGACACCACTACAAAGACCACCAGCAGAGCACCGAACACAATCAGGACAAGTTTTATGATTCTGCGACTCTTTTTCATGTTTTCTGTTTCTCCTTTTTACACGGGCACAGTCCACCTGTGCCCGACAAACAAAGCGCTGCGTATTTCGCTGTCTGCTAAAGGCTTTCGTCAGCACATTAGCACCGCTCCACGCCAACGGTGGCATTCTCGCCGTTGATATTCCACTCCTTTGCATTTGGCATATCAGGATTGTCATATACAAACGCATCCGCGAGAACCTTTTCACCGATTGCTTTCTCGTTCTTCTGCACAATGCTGACAATCGTGTCATTTCCGCTGATATACACCTTAATGTGATCCATTACTTCAAAACCGGAATCCTTACGCATCGTCTGAACCTTGCTGATAACCTCATAGACAAAGCCCTCCTCGACAAGTTCGTCTGTCAGATTCGTGTCGAGCACCACCGTCACCGTGTTATCCGCCTCCGTCACATAGCCCTCCTTCTGGGAAATGTCAATCAGCAAATCTTCCTCGGAAAGCTTCACTTCTGTGCCGCTCACCTCAAAGGTGATAAAGCCGTTTGCCTTCAGTTCATCCATCGCTGCATTTCCGTCGATCGCGGAAAGCTTTTCTTTGATGCCGCCAAGCTGCCTGCCGTATTTGGGTCCCACCGTCTTTAACTGCGGCTTGAATGTATAGGTTGTAAATTCCCGCACATCATCCGTAAAAACAACCTTCTTGACATTCAGCTCATCCTCGATGATTTCCTGATAAAAGGTTCCCAGCGCAAACGGCGCCTTGATAAACATGGTGCTGATTGGCTGCCTGTTCTTGATATTTGCCGTATTGCGGCACGCGCGTCCCATCACAACGGTCTTTAACACTGCCTCCATGTCCGCCTCAAGCTGTTTGTCGATATATTTCTCGTCAACGGACGGGAAATCGCACAGATGGATGCTTTCCGGCGCAGCCGGATCGATGCTGCAGACGAGGTTGCGGTAGATATCCTCCGTCATAAAAGGAATCATCGGCGCCGCAGCCTTGGAAATGGTCACAAGCGCGGTGTAAAGGGTCATGTACGCGTTAATCTTGTCCTGCTCCATGCCTTTTGCCCAGAAACGCTCGCGGCTGCGCCTTACATACCAGTTGCTCATCTCATCGACAAACTCCTGCAATGCCCGCGCCGCCTCGGGAATCCTGTAGTTTTCAAGGTCGTTATCCACCGCGCCGACGACGGTGTTGAGCTTTGACAGAAGCCACTTGTCCATTACCGGAAGCTTATCATATTCAAGCGAATGCTTCGTCGCATCAAAGTCGTCAATATTTGCGTAAAGCACGAAAAATGCGTAGGTATTCCACAGCGTTCCCATGAACTTGCGCTGTCCCTCCTGCACTGCCTTGCCATGGAAACGGTTCGGAAGCCAGGGTGCGGAATTGACATAAAAATACCAACGGATTGCGTCCGCGCCGTAAGTTTCGAGCGCCTCAAACGGGTCTACCGCGTTGCCCTTTGACTTACTCATCTTCTGTCCGTTCTCGTCCTGAACATGGCCGAGCACGATAACATTTTCATAGGGAGCCTTGTTGAATAACAGCGTGGACTCCGCCATCAGTGAGTAGAACCAGCCGCGTGTCTGATCAACTGCCTCCGAGATAAACTGTGCCGGAAACTGCTGCTCGAACAGCTCTTTATTTTCAAACGGATAGTGATGCTGTGCAAACGGCATGGCACCGGAGTCAAACCAGCAATCGATCACCTCGGGAACCCTGTGCATCTCTTTGCCGCAGTCAGGGCATGTAAACGTCACTTCGTCGATGTATGGTCTGTGCAGCTCCACTTTTGCCGCGTCAGGATTTCCGCTTCTGTCCGCAAGCTCCTGTCTGCTGCCGATACACTCCTGATGGCCGCATTCGCACTCCCATACATTTAACGGCGTTCCCCAGTAACGGTTGCGGGAGATGCCCCAGTCCTGAATATTTTCAAGCCAGTCGCCGAAACGTCCCTTGCCGATAGACTCCGGAATCCAGTTGACGGTGTTGTTGTTCCGCACCAAATCCTCTTTTACCGCTGTCATTTTAATAAACCACGACTCGCGCGCATAGTAGATTAACGGCGTGTCGCAGCGCCAGCAGTGTGGGTACTCATGCTCAAATTTCGGCGCGTCAAACAGCAGTCCTTTCTCCTCCAAATCCTTTAAAATCATCGGGTCTGCCTTTTTCACGAAAACACCTGCATAGGAGGTTTCCTCTGTCATCTCGCCCTTGCCATTGACAAGCTGCACAAACGGCAGCTCATATTTTCTGCCGACATTGGCATCATCCTCACCGAACGCTGGGGCAATGTGTACGATACCAGTACCGTCTGTCATTGTGACATACGTGTCACATGTGATAAAGTGCGCGGTTTTATGCTGCTTTTCAATGATGCCTGCCGCAAAGTCAAACAGCGGCTCATACGCCTTGCGCTCCAAATCCGTTCCCTTGTAAGTCTCCAGCACCTCATATGCCTTGTCACGCTCATTCTCAGCCAGTTTTCCGAGCACCTTGTCAAGCAGCGCTTCTGCCATATAATACGTGTATCCGTCCGCTGCTTTTACCTTACAATAGGTCTCATCGGGGTTCACGCAGAGCGCCACATTGGACGGCAGTGTCCATGGCGTCGTCGTCCATGCAAGGAAATACGCGTCTTCGCCAACAACCTTAAAACGCACAACCGCAGAACGCTCCTTGACCGTCTTATATCCCTGTGCTACTTCCTGTGAGGACAGCGGTGTCCCGCAGCGAGGGCAGTAAGGCACTATCTTGAAGCCTTTATATAAGAGCTTTTTGTCCCAGATTTCTTTCAGCGCCCACCACTCGGACTCAATGAAGTTGTCATCATAGGTCACATAAGGGTCATCCATATCCGCCCAAAATCCGACGGTTCCCGAGAAATCCTCCCACATGCCCTTGTACTTCCACACGGACTCCTTGCACTTCTTTATAAACGGCTCCATGCCGTACTCCTCAATCTGATCCTTGCCGTTTAAGCCCAAAAGCTTCTCCACCTCAAGCTCAACAGGGAGTCCATGCGTGTCCCATCCAGCCTTTCTAGGCACCATGAAGCCTTTCATCGTGCGATAGCGCGGAATCATGTCCTTGATCACGCGCGTCAGCACATGACCGATATGCGGCTTGCCGTTTGCCGTCGGCGGCCCGTCATAGAATGTGTACGTCTCGCCCTCCCTGCGGCTGTCCATGCTCTTTCTGAAAATATCATTGTCCTTCCAGAACTTCTCTACATTTTTTTCCCTGTCTACAAAATTCAAGTTGGTGTCTACTTTGTTGTACATTATCTTTTCCTGCTCCTCTCATTTTTCTCATTTTCACTGTTCTGTTTTGTTCTCTTTGCCTTTTTCCTTCTTAAAATCTCCGATACTATCAATTCCGCCATATCCCCTATCATATCTAAAATCTCTGAAATAACATCCATCGCTGCCTCCTTTCTCAGAAAGAAAAATAAACCCGCGGGCATAAAAAAGGCTCTTCATCCTGTAAATAGGACGAGAGCCTCATCATCGTTATACCACCTAATTACAGCGTACTCCGTTTTCCTGTATTTTGCGCATACTGCACGATCTCCAAAACACCTGAAAACTTTTATACACGTTTCCTGTAACGCAGAAATTACGTCAGCGCCTACTATGTCCGGTCAAATACACTCCTGATGGCAGGATATTGCTGCACATCCCGCATTCACACAGAGCATATAAAACACGTCAGGAACAAAAGAGACATTTCGGACTGAAACTCAGGAGTGATCTTCGACAATCCCATACTCATGCCGGTTCGCACCTGTCCCGGCTCTCTGTGACTTTTTGGAAATGTGTACTGTCTCCGTCATCGTCTTTGCAATCTATTCTCCATCCCCGCTGTCAAAAACTCCTCGAAGAAACAGCTGCGCAGGCTGAAGCCATGAATGTCCTACAGTTTCTTAGGAACTGTTATAATACCTCCTGCCAATGATTTCTCTGAATGTCCGACTGCTGCATCAGACAATTCTGACAACCGGGAACTACGTATCATTATAAACATGATTCTCCCAAATTGTCAAGAATACAGCTCATTCCCGACACAAATTCTGATATTGATATCTTTATTGACGGATATCCGCAACCACCTCTGACGGAATCTCAAACTCCACAGTTCCCATGTACATAGGCGCCACATCGCCTTCATTAAAGGCAATGACCACATTGTCCTTCTCATTCAAATAAAAGTTTGTCTCGTCCGTGATCGCCTTAAAGTTCCACTCCTCAATCTCATCATTGAGCCAATAGTATACATTCTCGTCGGCGTCCATCTGCGCCTGCATCTGACGCTTGATCTCCTCACTGATTGGCGTGATATAGTCCGCGCCTTCGTTAAAAAGCGCTTTTAGCTGTAAACGCTCTCCGGTATTTAAATCAATCGTGTAAAAATAATTCCACTCATATCCGCTGCCTGCCCCCTGATAGCAGATTAATTTCAGGGTAAAATAATCGGGGGTCGTCGCAAGTACTTCGCTCTTCACAACAACATCCTGATATCCCCAGTCATTTTTCAAATTTGTCTCAAATTCCTGAATCAACTGATCCGTAATGCCTTGAATTTCTGCATTGATTTCCGCTGTGGTGCGGTCTAAATTCTCCTGCACGACACTGTCCTTTGGCTGTTCGTCAGGTTTTATTTCCGCCTGTATCTCTGGTACTTCTATATCTGCCATATTGCGGTCTGTCTCGTATTCGTAGTCTCGGAACGTCACTACCTTCACAAACTGCCCAATCAGCGGAAGCTGTTCCATCGCATGTGCAATTGTCCCGGATGTGTTGGGCAGAATAACAAAAATCCCTATGAGCGCAGCAGCAGCTATGGCAGCACATTTTACTAGATTTATTTGGTTTTGTCTGCTTATATCCACTGTTTTATTCATTGAATTCGCCTCCTCGAGCTTCTGACGCAACTGTTGTGCCTGCACATCTGTCATGCGATGATTCAGATATTCTTTCTTTAATCCCTGCAATTCTTCTTCCAGCAGCCTATACTTTTTGTCTGTCATAATACCCCTCCTTCATTGTATTTACACCCACTGTATTGCTGTTGTCCTGCCTTCGTTTACGCTTCCTCCCCCAGCACACTGCGCAGCTTCTTCATACTGCGGTACAGCCTGCTCTTGACAGTGCTTAAATTCTCCTCAAGGATTCCGGCAATCTCCTCCAGCTTCATATCCTCGAAATATCTCAGCAAAATGACTGCCTTATCCTGCTCCGGCAGGGCGTCCAGCGCCCGCTGCAAGTCAAGGTTGACACTGCCGTCCTCCGTGTAAAACGGCTCATTTCCCATCTCGTCCTGCAAAGACTCATAAGAGAGATGCTGCGGCTGTCTCAGAAACCGAAAACATTCATTCAGCATAATGCGGTACAGCCATGTCTGGGCATATTCTGTTTTTTTGAGTGTATGGCTGCTGCGCAGCGCCCTGTAAGCCCCATTTTGCACGATATCACAAGCGTCCGCTTCATTGTGTACATAACTGTATGCGATACGATAATATTGATTGTATTTGTCGAGAATGAGCTGCTCAATAAGCTCTTGACTCTTGTTTTTATGAGAAAATATGTACACTCTTTTCACCTCCTCGCTCTGTTCTGAATGATTAGACCGCTGGGAGCGCCAGAAAGTTTCACTGATTTATATTTTTCTCACCTTCGCTTGTGGGGGCTTTCATCAAACCATAATCCCGTGTTTGGTTATGGCGTTTTCACCCTCATTTTTTCCCACTCTTTTATTTGCTCTCTCAATTCGCCCCTGCACTTTTCCTCAAAACGCTCAATGTGCTCCTTCGCGCCTTCCATGCCCGTCGTTTGACTTGCCTATTTTCCTGATAGCGCTGCTCCCCAAGCCTCTATGCAGCCACCGCTACGCCTGTGTTTGTGAAGCAGCACTCTCAGAAAAATATTCTGCGCCAAACTATCCAAAACTTAATTTTCACTGTACTAGAGCGTGTTTGAAAAATGCTCTGGAATTCAATTCTATGACATGCAGCATCGTTTAGGAACTGTTAAGAAGATTGTTACAATATGATCGGTATAGCGGAAGATGTGTTATTTGTAGTGTATACAGAAAGAAAAGAACACGTACGTTTAATTTCTGCCAGACTGGCTGCAGAAAAAGAAAGGAGTTTGTATTTAGTATTCGTTTTCTGCTAAGTTTTGTTGTAATTCCAGTATGCGGGATTCCGGAAGACTTGAGTATAATATAATTTTAGATATCGGCATATTATCCTTCAACATACTAATTGCAACTTGTTCTCTGCCCTCTTCTCTGCCCTCTTCTCTGCCCTCTTCTCTGCCTTGCTCCCTGCCCTCTTCTCTGGCTTCCTCTTTTGATTCCTCAAGTTCCGATATCCATGCCATGTACTCGCGCCTCCATTCTTTGTTTTCCCTTGCTTTTTCTACCGCTTCATATAGTTTCTTTGTAAGATCACTCTGGATTAATTCTTCTTTTAAGTATTCAAAGAAGCACTTAATTTCTTCTGTGAGCTCTTTCGCATCACCATATGGATTTACAAATACTTTTGTTGTTTCATCACCAAGTTCCAGATCCGGCATTTCCTTGCAGCGGTTGGAAAAAGTGCAAGCTCTACTTTCTTTATTTTAACACCAAGTATCAGCTCCAGAAGCTGCCGGCATAAATCCAGGTTATTTTCCAGAACCTTACAGAACACAAAATTATTCGTAAATGTCAGTTTATTGTAATCCATGCTTTACTTCTCCTGTAAATGTCTATTTTCATCTCTTGTTAATTTTTATTGTATCGTTTTTAAAACGCACTGTCAATGATTTCTGCTGCTGCCTGCTGTAGTTCTTTAACCCATCATTATTTTTTGCCTTCCCCCTTGACATTCTCCGTCTACAGTTGTAAACTATATGTGTCTACACAAGTAGTCATCATTTATAAAAATACACACTATTCAACAAAGGAGACGCCATATGACAGCAAACATCACTATATCCGATTCCGAGTTAGAAATACTCGAAGTCCTATGGGCAGCAGACCGCGCCCTGAACGCCGGAGAAATCCGCAGCATCTTAAACGAGCATAAGAGCTGGGAGCGCACCACCATCCTGACACTCATAAACCGTCTGGTCAAAAAGGGCGCTGTCGCCCAGGAAAAACGCGAAGTATATTATTACGCGCCCTGTGTCAGGCGCGAGGCATATGTCCGTGCAGAGACCAAAAGTTTTATAGACAAATTTTTCAAGGGCAGAACCAAAAGTCTTGCTGCGGCGTTAGTTGACAGCGATGCCCTGACCAAAAAGGATATTGAGGAACTGCGCGACTTTTTCAACCAGAACCTATGATTTGTATGCGAGAGGAGGGATTTCTATGAAACTGTTTATGCTTGTCCTGTCTCTGTCCCTGTCGGGGACACTGATTGGATTATTCATCACCGCACTGCGACCCCTGACCAGAAAGTACTTTTCCGCAAAATGGAATTACTATATCTGGCTGCTCGTTATTGTGCGGCTGCTGCTTCCATTTCACTTTGACTCCGATTTTCACACCAGCATTCAGCTGAATGAGCTGACGGCAGTAAACGCACATTCAACAGAACCGAACAGCGCTATCCGCAAAAATACGGGTTCAACCATTACGGGCAGCCATATCAGCCAAGGCGCCGCTTCTTCAGATGCACACAGCATGATTCACCAAGATGCCGCTTCTTCAGATACAGACAATCCTATCGCAGCGTTAACAGCTCCGGACAATGGCAGCCCCAACACGCCCTTGGCAGATATGAACAACAACAGCCTTCTTGGGAGACTCTCAGGCGCGCTCACCACACAAAAGCTGCTGACCGCTGCCGCATACCTGTGGTTTCTCGGCGCCATACTCCTCCTTTTGATCAAGCTTGCAAACTATCATTGTTTTAAAGCCGCTGTCAAAAAAACCTGTGTTCCCATTACAGACAGGCGTATCACCGACCTCAAGAACAGCTTCTGCATCAGACTTCATATTCTGAAATCTCCTGCACTTTATGAGAGCCCCACGGTATCCAGCCCCCTGACCATCGGACTCTTCCACCCTGTCATTATCCTGCCGAAGTCCCCTGCTGCTGAGCAGGTGCCGCCTCAGTTCCAGCTCATTCTCCACCATGAGCTGATTCATGTGGCCAGAAAAGATTTGCTCTACAAATGGGGTTATCAGCTGCTGCTCTGCCTCCACTGGTTCAATCCTTTCCTGCACTGCATCGGCAGGCAGATTGACCGCGACTGCGAGCTCTCGTGCGATGAACGGATTCTCGCACACCTGACAGAAACAGGAAGGCAGATGTACGGCAACCTGCTCCTGGACACCGCCGAACGGGCTGTCAGTTGTCGCAGAAGTACGCTTGCCACCACATTGTTTACGAATAAAAAAGACCTGAAAGAGCGTCTTGCCCACATCGTACACTATCAGAAGATCCCACGCTTCCGGCTGGCGCTCTCTGTCTGTATTATGATAATCGCACTGATGTTTACCGCCTGCGGAACCATCTGGATTTCCCAGGATGAGATATCCGAAGTCCAGGAAAAACAAAGTGAAACAGATTCTGACAACGAAAATGTATTCTCACAGTTTTTGAATTCACTGAGTTCGGATTACAATTATCGGGAAGAACTAAAACGCTTTCGCGCACCCCAAAAAACTGGAGACGCGTGGAACGCATATGATGATGACAGCCTGCTCGTCGGAAATGACATAAAGGAAGGTGAGGTGGCTTACAATTATTATTATGGCGACAACAATCATCTCCGTGTGTCTTCGTATGCACTGTATGGCACCAGTTCCATCCTCATTGCCAATGCAGAGCAGGATATTGATGTCCGGATAGCGACTTCCTTCGTCCCCTTATCCGGAAAATTTAAAGTCATCTATATCGCACCGGACAAAAGCATTATCACCCTCAATGATACCGGCGATGAGTCAACGCAGACCGTCACCATGAAAAAGGGGCGAAATGTCCTTAAAGTGGTTGGGCAGGGCGCCAAGCTGCAAAATCTTCACATAGACTTTTCTGATTTAAATGCCAATCAGTTTGAGAGCGTCTACTATTCCGAGCAAGAAGAGTACGCATACCTCGCAAAGGATTCCATCCTTTCCGGCGAACCTTACCAATTGGATAAAATAATGGAAGTACTGCACTATATGGAACCCAAAGAAATAAGTGATGTCTTTCATGCCCTGCTGACCGCAGGAACCGCCTTCACCACCGATGAGCTGTGTGACTTCCTGATCTATTCTGATGCCAGCCTGTCCAGCCAGTATTTGATTGAAGCGCTCCGAGACGGCAGCATCCAGCAGCTCAGCGCAGATGCCGTCTCGGAGCTCATACCCCATCTGGATCAGCAGTATTGTGCAGAACTGCTCAAAACACTCTCTACAGAAGCGTTTTACGATGCATTTTCTGAGAACATCTATTGCCTGAATGATCCTCAGATCGAGGAGTGCCTGACCCACTATCTCGACGAAGGGGGCGTTTTGACCTACTCCATGTACAAAGAGATATCACCTTATCTAAGCGATAATACAATAAAAATGCTTGATAAGCGTCTGTTTAAACAATAATCTGCGTGCATGAAAATGGGGCTGTCGGAAAATACCATTTGTCCGCAAGACAATATATTGCGCAAATGGTATTATTTCCCGACAGCCCTATGGATCACGCACCAATCTTCTCCAAAAAAAGTTCCCCGCTCACAGGTTTTGAATAGTAGTATCCCTGAAAGAAATCGCATCCTAACTCCGTCAATAAACGAATATGCTCTTCATTCTCCACACCCTCCGCGACCAGCTCCATCCCCATCGCTTTCACCATCGCCATCGTATATTTCAGCGCATACATCGCCTTCTCATCCTCCATCGCCGACCACACCATCGACTTGTCGATCTTGACAATGCGGAATGGATATTTAATCACAAATGTGGTGTTGGAAAACCCTGTGCCGTAATCATCTAATGAAAAGTTCACGCCGCGCTCTATTAATTTGCTCATATTCCTCATCAGCGTCTCATGCGACATCACTGCAGCCGTCTCCGTGATCTCCAGATTGATGCAGGGATACGGCAGATGGTACTCATCCATGACGCCCAACAAGTCCTGATACAGCGACTCCTGCATACACTGGACTACCGACAGATTCACCTCTATATATTCAATCCCTCTTGACAGCAGCCGCTCCTCCACGATAAACCTGCACACCTCGCGAAACACAAACTCGCCAATCTCAAGAATCAGCCCGTTTTTCTCCGCAAGCGGGATAAACTCCTCCGGACTGATAAAACCAAGCTCGTCATTCTGCAGGCGGATCAATGCCTCCGCGGAAGTAAACCGCTTCTTTTCCACCGAAAAAATCGGCTGATAGTATACTGCAAACTGATGTTCCTGAAGCGCCTGCTTCATTATCTGTATAATACGGCTCTCCCGCCTGTGCGTCTCCAACAGATAAATATTAGCATAGACAACCTCCACGTCAGACTGCATTCTCGCATCGTCGAGACA
>CAMWJQ010000084.1 GCA_947174615.1 uncultured Lachnospiraceae bacterium | reverse complement strand
TTCAACCTTTCCATAACGCCTCCGCTGCGGGGAGCCGTAAAAGCATACCCCTGCTGAACCGTTACACTTTCTATATCATATACCCAAAAGGAAAGTCTCGCAAGCATTTTTTCCTAAATATCTGCAAATTTAGTCAACTTGTACAAATTTATACTGATTATTTGTCATACCGAATCAATTTTCCTCAATATATTCAATGTACTCAATGGGCTGCGGCTTCATGCGTTCGACATACCACTGCCACCGCTCCATCAATTCCTGACTGTTATTCACCACCAGCGCATAACTTCCTTTTGTGTCTACGACCTCACAGTTCTCCTTAATTATATCGTCATCAAGGAGCTTAATATTTAGTATAAATAAGGCATCTTCTCCAAAATTCGTACCCCCAAATTCTGACAGCACCATTTTCTCATCACCGCACATATACTGCAATATTTCCGCCTGCCTGTTTGACAGTCCATCCGTGATGAAGTATATGGTCTCCCCGTCAGAAAGTCGATGAACCCACTCCGCAATCTGCGGCGCTGCACCTGATTGTTTTACATTCCTGACTACTACATAATTGTCAACAATCTCTGTATAGATATGATTCCATGCAATCACAGGAAATAGCAGTGCCAAAAACAGCCTGCATGTCATGAGCCAGTCTTTTTTTATTCTGAAAAGCCCCGCCCTGAAAACCATTACAAAGCCTGCTGCAAGCGGAACTACATATCCCGCCACCGCCCGCACCTTGCCGGTGGGCGATTCATAATTCCAGAATATTCTGCCAAACACCACAGCATGTATCAACTCATACTCTGTCCTCTGCAGCTGGTCATACGCATATTGACAATATGCTCCCGCTGCAAGATAAGCACCAAGAAAGATGCCCCAGAATACAAACCAGTATCTGTCCGCCATCAGCCGGTCTACACTGTATATCAGTGTAAATCCAATCAAATATTCAATATATCTTCCGTTAATCAGGTCATCTACCTTATAAAATCCTTCCTTATACAAGGCACAGATCATAAATGCACTCGCAAACGCAAGAAACATTCCAAGCAAAAATAGATGTCTCTTCAAATCCTCCTGCACTCTGCTGCCCGCTGTATGCTCTTTTCCGCGCACTGCCAGAAAAAATCTCTTACAGCCATCAACAAACAGGTAGACTGCATTTAGAAATAAATCTCTGAGTCCCCAGCATAGAATAAGCCCTGTTGCTGCGGCAAGATAATACCACTTCCCTACAATACTTGTTCCAAGCCGTATCATGCCATATTTCGTAAACACTCTTTTTAAAACACCAATCTGCCCAGAAAGCTCGTTGATTGCAAGCTGGGATTCCCGCTCGCTTCCAACTGCCGCTGTCCCTCCCATGCCTTTTATCACAATACCAATCGCTGCAAGCACTGCGATTCCCAGCAGCACAAGACTCAATTTAATCTTTCCTTTATCTAATATGTAAAGCCAGACTGCTGCTGCAATCAATGCCAACAAAAGAATAACAACTGGTTTGGTAAAAACAGACGACAGCAATTCCTGAAAATTTGGAGACGGTTTTCCCAGATAATTTACATTTTTCACGTATGACTTTATCATACTATGCAGCATATAAAAAATATATACACTCCCCAAAAATGATATAGTCTGTCTCAAGCTGTTCATCCTCAACACTCTCAACACAAAAATTATAACAACAGCCGTTATGATCAGTCCGAGTGTCCGCTGATGTACTGAAAACATATACACAGACAAAAATGCCAGCACTATGTGATTTGAGATGCTTGGTGTGTCTATAACACGCATCATTGTAAATGCGAAAAGCCAGAACAGAAACGTCAATGTACATTCTGTGAGTGTTATGTGCGTATAAAGCATATTCGATGGATAAATTACTGCCGCAAAACAGACCGCAGCAATCATTATTTTATTCATATGCTTCATACAGCGTTGTGCCACTTTTACTGCAAGGAAATATCCAGCTACAACAAAACCAATATTGAATGCCACTGCAACTTTGTACAGGTCTGTCCAGCCATATCCCCGAAATGCGGCAACCTTCCTCACCAGACAAAGTATCAGGCTGTAACCATAAGAATAATAGTTAATTCTGCCTGTCAGATTTGTCCAGTCCTGTCCCGTCAGAAGCATACTATTTGACCAATATCCAAATTCATCATCAAGTATAATCGGCATGGTCAGCTCACCAAGCTTATAGCAGCCCATCCATATAATAATTGCCGCAAACACATATTGTACTATCTTGTCTTTTGCAATCAAGGCTTTAAGCAGCGCTCTTTTATCACAATTCACTCTCATATTTCATCGTCATCTTTCCTTTTCTCCAGACCTTTAACACCAATCCATCTGGTTCACACAATTGGGATTTGTTCAGCTCTCACCTCCTGTATCTTTTTTCTCCCTGTAACTCTGTGCTGCCAGTTTCACAGTGCCAGCATTTTCAAGCGATTGCTGTAGCAGGTCTCATTATACCAGACTTTTTAGTTTTGTACATGCTATTTCTCTAATATACATAAATTACCATGATTCTGCAAGACTTTTTTATGAAAATCTAATACACTACTTTTTACAGAAAATATCACAACATCTCCCTATAAAACCGCATTACATTTTTATATAATATATGCTCGATCTCCTCCCCCGTAAAATGTGCGCGTTCCAGTTCAGCGACCAGTTTCGAAAGCTGCGAGCAGTCCTCCATCTCCAGCGCTCCCGTAATCCCGTCAAAATCCGATCCAAGCCCAATACATTCGATGCCGCCGACATTGACGATGTGGCGCACATGCTCCGCCATCCGCGCCGTACCGGAATAATTGTCGTCAACGGCATTCAGAAAACGCCCATAAAAATTCAGCCCCGTCACGCCGCCGCGGTCTGCTATGACACGAATCATATCGTCTGTGAGGTTTCTTGCATGCGGGCTGAGAGAGCGCGCGTTGGAATGGCTCGCAGCGAAGGGTTTTTTCGTGTGTTTTGCGACATCCCAGAATCCCGCGTCGGATAAATGCGAGACATCAAGGATCATGCCTAACTCCTCCATCCTTTCTATAAAAGAAAAGCCTTTTTCAGTCAGTCCGTTCGTGCCGTCAAATGTGCCAAAACCATTTGCAGGGAGATTGGGGCTTGCCAACTCGTTTGGATAGTTCCATGTGAGGGTCATCATGCGTGCCCCCCGCTGATAGAGCGTCTCAAGGTTTTGAATCTCGCCCTTGCAGCATCCGCCCTCCTCAATCGTCATGAGCGCGGACATTTTTCCCTGAGCTTCGTTTTCAAGGATTTCATGATAGGATGTTGCGATGCGGATAAAGCTTTTATTTTTCTCCATCTCATCATAAAAAACATCCATCAACTCCGACACAGATGCAAACGGATCTGATGCGTTTTCCAAGTCTATGTACATGGCAAAGTTTTGCAGAAGATAGCCGGATTTTCGCATCTTCTGGATATCTACATGCAGATTGTTCTGGGCAAGCTGCTGCGGGCTGCCTGCCCGGCGGCTCTGCCAGATCTCGAATATGGTGTCACAGTGCAGATCTGCTATTTTCATGGTACTTCCCCTTTTTATAATCGATTTTTTATAAGCTTTGGCGCCACATTAATCAATATAGTGAACTACCCATTGTCTTAAGCCAATGGGCTTCCTGCTTCATTGACCTCGTAACCAAACTTGTTTGTTTTAACTATCTGTAATTATTACAGTCTGTTTTGCTTACAGACTTCTTTTCTTTTTCGTAAGTATCTTTCCGATATGCCAATGTCTGATTATACACAAAACGGCAGCAGCCGAATGTTTTTACAATCTGTACTTTTTGTTCCCCGCTTGGATATATCCTGTATTTGTACGCTTTTAACACCCACTGTCACCGCCTTTCTATCCTTGATTCTCTATGTATTTACGCAACATTCCCTACACAACAGGCAAAATATCCAGCAGATATGTTTCTGTCGCTAACGATGATTCTGTTCGTAGGAATATATATCGCCTGTTCTCCTGACAGCCCTAAGATAAACTTTTCCATCTGCCTGTTGGCAAATACCTGGTCAAGCGCCTTTAGAAGCGTGGTCTTTCCGCTATTGTTGTATCCATATATTATAGAAACATCGCTGTCGATCGCTACTTTCTGCTTTTTGATCACCCCTGTTTCTGGTATCTGAATGTCCATTGTTTGGGTTCTCCTTTGTAAAATATTCGCGCTAAAGCGGCAGACATCCGCCTGCCGCCCTGTTCTGCATTGTTCCGTTTTTTCATTCCGTGCCTTTGAAATTCCTTACTCAATCCTCTTAAAATCCGATGCCGGATGCTTGCACCACGGGCACACGAAATCTTCGGGAAGCGCCTCTCCCTCATAGATATATCCGCACACGGTACAGATAAATCCTTTTTTCTTCTCCGCAGCAGCGGGCGCTGTCTTAATATTGTTTTGGTAATAACTATAGGTTACGGAAGCATCCCCAGAAAGCACGCCGCCGTCTGTCACATCTGCGAGAAACAGCGTATGGGTGCCAAGGTCTGTCGCTGAGACCACCTTTGCGGAAAGATACGCATTCGTTTCCTCGGCAATGTAGATAACACCGTTTTCAGCGCGGCTGTAGGTGATCGCCTCTGTCTTGTCAACGTCTGCACCGCTCTGGAAGCCCCAGTGCTTGTAGGTGTCAAATTTGGATTTCTCTGTCAGAATTGACACGTTAAACACACCTGTGCGGGCAATCATGTCATGCGTATAATTTTTCTTGTTCACTGCCACCACGATGCGGTTTGGCTCAGTCGTCACCTGCGAGACGGTGTTGACGATGCAGCCGTTGTCCTTGTCGCCCTCTTTTGCTGTCAGGATAAATAAACCATAAGTTAAGTTGTACATTGCTTTTTTGTCCATTCAAATACCACACTCCTTTTTTCTAAATTATAGCACACTACATGATACATTGTATAGCAAAAAGGCACTTGGACACCTATTCTCCAAATGCCTCGTTACTGTCCACTCCGTTCCAGTAACGGGCAAAAATCCATGCAAATGGATTTTTGCTTTCAAAACAATACGTTTTCTCACGGAATGCGCAGTATATGCGCATTCCTGACCTGTGAACAAGAACAATGCCTCTCTTGAATGCAGTCTGTCCTGCATCCACTATGACTCTTTCTGCTCCTCCACAATCCTGATATGCACATCCCGCAGCTGACGCTCGTCCACTGCGGCGGGCGCACCCATCATCACATCCTGCGCGGTCTTGTTCATTGGGAACGGAATGATCTCGCGGATGCTCTCCTCCCCGGCAATCAGCATCACCATGCGGTCCACGCCGGGCGCGATGCCTGCATGTGGCGGCGCTCCGTAACAGAACGCATTGTACATCGCGGGAAACTTCGCCTTCACGTCCTCCTCGCCAAGCCCTACGATCTCAAACGCCTTGATCATGATCTCCGGGTCGTGATTGCGGACTGCGCCGGAGGACAGCTCAACGCCGTTGCACACAAGGTCATACTGATAAGCCAGAATGTCCAGCGGCTCCTTCGCTGCAAGCGCTTCTGCGCCGCCCTGCGGCATGGAGAACGGATTGTGGCAGAACTCCAGCTCACCGGACTCCTCGCCAATCTCGTACATTGGGAAATCCACGATCCAGCAGAATTCGTAGCTGTCCTTTCTCATATAGCCGTCAAAGGTATTGGCAAGCGTTTTCCGGATCACACCAGACGTTTTCTGCGCAGTTTTCAGATCGCCAGCGGCAAGCGCGACAAAGCTGCCATTCTTTAAGCCGAGGGCTTCTATCACCGCTGCCTTTTTCTCCTGCACAAACTTGGAGACGCCGCCCACAAGCTCCCCATTCTCATCCAGACGGAACCAATATGTTTTCTGCGCACTCACGACCTCGACATCAGCACACATCTTGTCAATCTGCTTCCTTGTCCCTGTAAAATTCTCTGCGACAACCGCCTTCACGACGTTTCCTGCAAACGGCTCAAACCCGCAGTCCGCGAGCACTGCCGTCGCATCCTGCACCAGAAGGTCAATGCGCAGATCCGGCTTGTCCGAACCGTATTTCTCCATCGACTCCAGATCAGGTATTCTCATGAAGGGCGGCTTGGATGCCTCATGATAAATGCCATATTTCGCAAAGATTGGCGGAAGCACATCCTCCAAAATGGCAAAGACATCGTCCTGGCTAGCAAACGCCATCTCCATATCCAGCTGATAAAACTCGCCCGGGGAACGGTCTGCCCGCGCGTCCTCATCGCGGAAACACGGCGCAATCTGGAAATAGCGGTCAAATCCGGACGCCATCAACAGCTGCTTGAACTGCTGCGGCGCCTGCGGCAGCGCGTAAAATTTTCCGGGATGATTCCTTGACGGCACAAGGTAGTCGCGCGAGCCCTCCGGTGAAGAACACGTCAGAATCGGCGTGGTAATCTCCATAAAATCATGATCAATCATCGCCGCGCGCAATCTGCGACAATCTTGCTTCTGAGCACAATCTTGGACTTTACTGCGGGATTGCGCAAATCCAGATAGCGGTATTTTAACCGTGTGTTCTCATCCGCCTCCTTGGAGTGATCGATTTGGAAAGGCAATTCATTATACTGACACTTTCCTAATATGGTGACTTTGGACGGTACGATCTCAATGTCGCCCGTCTCCATCTTGGGATTCTTGGCGCTGCGCTCGCGCACCGTACCGATAATCTCCAGTGTTGACTCGTTGTTTACGGCGTCAATCTGACCCATGATCTCTTCTGTCTCGACCACGATCTGCGTCTTGCCATAAAAGTCTCTCAAAATCAAAAAACCAAGATTTTTGCTGACCTTGCGCAGATTGTCATACCAACCCACAAGTGTCACTTCTTCTCCTACATTTTCCAGCCGAAGCTGATTACAATGATGTGTACGTCCCTGCATATGAACCTCCCTGTATTTTTATATGTTCTACTTCTTGTTCTGTCGTCTCACGACGCTCTTGTCTAAAAAGCGCCACGGCAAATATTTCCTTTTTCTTTTCTGTTTTCAACATATCGAACAATTGTATAGAAGTTATCTGACGATACTATAGCATAGCTAACCAGAAACCGTCAAGTAAAATAAAACACCGGCATCCTCGTGCGAAACGGCAGCCGCTGCCCCGCCGGAAGCTACTGGCTGGGGGCTTCAAGGCACAATTGTTACCGAATCAACATCCTTTATCAGGATATCCTTCTGGATGAGGTAATATGGAAACAGCCGAAAGTTGCGGACGCAGGCTGCGGTATGTTATACTGTAAGGCATGCAAACCATATATTGCTATGCTGTGGCTTGCTATAAAAAGAACTGCAAAGTAGTCTGCCAACATTGAATATTGAACAATAAGGCGACAGAATCCCTGTTATGTACTGTCGTCTTCTCTATTTTACTACGATTTGACCAACTGCTATCCATGTGCTATACTGCTTGACACAATAATTTTGATTTTCAGCCCACATGAATCTGCACAATCCAGCACAGAAGATTCTTCTTTCTCTGCTTGCGTGCCGGGCACCCGTCAGCGCCCGCTGCCAATTTTCACTTGGGTATCCATGTGTATAAAAGGAGAAACATATGCACTTTATTACGATCGGAAGCGTCATAGCGCGCGCCAGAACAAACCAAAAAAATATTCCAAGAAATGACCTCATCCGCGGTATCTGCACGGAACAGACGCTCTATGCGATTGAGGCAAACCAGTACAAGACAGATATCCTGATGATTGACATGCTGCTGCAGCGTCTGGGCATCTCGCCCGACAAGCTGGAAATCGTGCTGTCCCAAGAGACATATCGGCTCGTCCGCATACGGGATCTTATCGAGAAAGCCATCCTGCGCGGCAGGAAAGAACTTGCCCTTGCGGCGCTTGCCTCCCACCCGGCACAAAACAGTGTCACCCAGATGTACCATAAAAGGATGCAGGCGTGTCTGTCCTATCGCATTGACAAGGATTATGATCATGCTGCCACGCTGCTGCGACAGGCGGTCGAGCTGACCATGCCCGGCTTTTCCTATGAAACGATTGAGGACTATCTGATCTCAACGATCGAGATGGAAAACCTGCTTGCGCTCGAGCGCGTGCAGTCCGAATTTGCCGCGCATACAGACCTGTCACTGCATATCGGACATCTGGAACAATGTATGCGCTATATAGACAGGCACTTCACTGACAGGGAGGAACACGCCAAAATCTGCGCCAAGTGCGCATGGCTGCTCGCCAAAGCCTATCTAAAACAGAATCAGACTGCCCAGGCACTGGTGACATGTGAAAAGGGCATCGACGAGCTGCGGCAGCATACCATGATCTACTTCATGCTCCCACTGCTGGAACTGATGGTTGAGATCGGAAACCGTCTGGGCATCGCACCCGCGCAGAATAAGTATGTAAAATACAAGGAAACTCTGTGCTTTCTGTGGGACTCCTATGCCCAAAAATGGTATCCCACGGACATGCTCTTTCACAACTGCTGCCAAAAAGAGTATCACCTAGACTATGAGCTTGTAAAATCCGAGCGCATCGCACAGCACATCCAACAGGAGAAGCTGATCGACGGCATTTATAAAAACGCCTCCTCCTTCTCCAACTTTGAGAACGCAAAGGTATCTCCCAACAGGAAAACTTTCGAGAAGATGATGGAAAAACTCGACCTTGAGAAAGGGCGGTATAATGGATTTGTTGCTACAGATTCCTTTGAGACGATGGAACTGCGATATCGACTGGATACCTTAATGATTCACGACGAATACGAAAAAGCTGAAAAACTGCTGAAAAAGCTGAAATCACAACTGGATATGTCGTTCACAGAAAACCAGCATGTAGTAGAGGATTCAGAAATTCTAATCCACAGAAGCTTGCAGAAGATTTCTATAGAAGAAGCCTATGAACGGCAGAAAAAGCTGTATGAAAGTCTTCTTGATGCAGATAAAAAAAATCTGCGTCATATTCCAATGCGCAATGAAGTACTGATTATCAATCATTACTGTATTATTCTTTTAGAACTGGGACAGAAAAGTGACGCAGTTAATTTATATGTACAGGCGATTGAAAAAATGCGAAGAAGTCGTATGAACGCTCAATACCGATATCGTTCCTATTCGCTACTTCTATATAATTATATACACATAACGCAAGATTACTTGACTGCATGTGAAACACTTAAAAACGAATTGTATTGCGGAAAGGCTTCTGTATTCCCTTTATGCATACATATTATATCCTTAATTTTGGAGAATCGAGAAGAGCCAAGGAAAATTTGGATGCGATACGCAGAATGTATCTATTATATGAGTGATTTATATAATTTCCTGCAGCAGAAACAAAAATTTAGTACATTTCTTAAAGATAAAGATATAAATATCATATAATTCAAGCACCAAGAATGGGACTGTCTAAAAATGTGAACCAGTCGCGTTTATAGACAGTCCCTTCATTAATGTTATCCGTTATAATTTAAAGAACCAGATTCGGGCTGTTCAGAACAAACAGCAACCGACTACTCATCCACCGCAACATAACAATCTGAAACCGACACCACGAGCATTATAACCAGTGTACACACCAAAGTCTTCATCATACCCAAAAAGTTCTTTTTCATGAAATTATCTCCTCCAAAAGTTTTTGTACATATTGTATCCTGCTTTTGGAGGATTGTACATAACTTTTCGCTTTAAGAAAATTATCAAAAAGTTAAAGCGAAAAGTTATGTACAATATTGACAGGAAGCGTATAATCAAAACTATCCAATGAAACGCATGCGACAAAAGACAATGGAAATAAAAGAAAGGAATACTAGAGCGTGTTTGAAAAATCATTCCCGTCATCTGCACGCCCCAATTTGCGCGATATTTGCGCCAAATTCAGGTTACATAGCCCGCTATGCGCCCTTCATTTGGCACAAATCTCCCACAAATTGTGACGCACATCTGACGGAAAGCATTTCTCAGACACGCTCTAGTAAGATGAAAATTTTAAACGATCCAACACAAATCAAAGCTGATCAGAGCAGTACACATATCTGCGTAATAGGCAACCGTTAATTTATGCGCTATATAGCCTAAATTACAAAGGGAGATTTGAACTCGAATCTCCCTTAATTTTTTAAGGAGACATTTCATGAAAGAATCCATATATAATTATCATTTCATAATCAATGACAAAGAATACATATTGAACACAAATAATAATGGTTTAATCGAACGTACTTCCGAGATTTTTAACGAAGAGGAACAACGTTATTTAATAGAAAATAACTTTTGGGTAGCAGATGATTTAGACGAAGCCGATGAACTGGAAAGAGAAATTAATAGAAATATACAAAGCGGAACGGATGATTTAACTCTTACAATCGAATTGACGAACCAATGTAATTTCAAATGCATTTATTGTTCTCAAGAAAAAAATGAAAAGATGATGACAAAAGAGACGGCAGATGCTATACTACAAAAGGCAAAGGAACTACTGGCAATTCACAAATTCCCATCTATTCACATTCATTACTTTGGTGGTGAACCTCTTATGAATACACCGCTTCTGCTCTATTTTGATGAACAGTTCAGGGAAATTTGCGCTGCATACAAAGCTGCATATATACCGACGATCACTACAAACGGTTCCCTTCTCACAGATGAATTACTGGAAAGAATCGGTTTTCACACCATACAGCTAACCTTAGAAGGCATGGAGCAAACGCACAATCGTTTAAGAGCTTCCGACTCTTTTCATTTTCAGGAGGAGCTAAACTTAATCGAAAGAATACTCAAAAAATCTCAGTCAAAAATAATCCTTCGCATGAACATCTGCAAACAAAATAAAGATGAGGCTCTTAAACTACATCAAATGATCCTTGGAAAATTTGGTCACGAGAGATTTGAAATCAATCCAAACATCATGCTTAAGTTTCACGAAAATGATCCTGTTGATGCCCTTTCCATAAAAGAATTTGCAGACATCCTGTTTCAGATCCGGCTTCTGATGGACGAATTGACAGGGAATTTTTCCCTCCCCATGCCAAAACCTCTCCCCTGTAATTTCCTTTATGGCAATACCTATGCCATCAGTCCAGAGGGATATTGTGATTTTTGCAGCAGTTATACCCAAAATGGAAAAACGAAATTTACAGATGTCGATATCACCGCCAAACAGAAACTTACATTTCGCCCAGAATGCCGGAACTGTAAATGCCTGCCTCTCTGTCTAGGCGGATGCGTAGTACAGTATCAATTAAATCACTAATACTGAATACCTGAAAACTACCCACGGCAGGAGATTATCGCGCACTACCCCCCC
>CAMWJQ010000083.1 GCA_947174615.1 uncultured Lachnospiraceae bacterium | reverse complement strand
GGTCTGTATGACATCAAAGAGATCCGCATGACCATATTCCAGCCGAGGCGTGAGAATGTCAGCACGTATTCCATGACGAAGGAAGAACTGCTTGCATGGGCGGAAGAAGTCCTGAAGCCTACGGCAGAGCTGACCTATGAAGGCAAGGGCGAGTTCAAAGCCGGAGAGCATTGCCAGTTCTGCAAGGTGAAGGCGACATGCCGCAAACGTGCGGAGTACAATCTGGAACTTGCCAGATATGACTTCGAGATGCCTGCCACTCTGGAAGACGCGGAGATCGCGGCGATACTTTCGAGGGTGGATGACCTGGTATCTTGGGCGGCTGACCTGAAAGAATATGCCCTGCAGCAGGCTCTGTCCGGAAATCATTATGACGGGTTCAAGGTCGTGGAAGGCAGGTCGGTCAGGAAGTACAGTGACGAGGCGGCGGTTGCGGAAGCGGCAAAGGGAGCGGGCTACGATCCGTATGAGCAGAAGCTGCTTGGGATCACCGCAATGACGGCTCTGATGGGCAAGAAGAAGTTTGAGGAAGTGCTTGGCTCTTATATCACGAAGCCGCAGGGCAAGCCGGCGCTTGTGCCGGATTTGTCTGACCGCTTTGGCGGGCAGATGGGAGTTAGCGTATGAAGGCGGTCATGGACACACAGTCTTTTGTGTGTCCATGATGATACCAAAAGTAAAACTTTAGGAGGGATACCCAAAATGAAACCATCTTTTGCGTTCCAATGGCATATTACAGATGAATGTGACCAAAGATGCAGGCATTGTTATATTTTTTCTGAGGATAACCATATCTGTCTGAAACAGATGAAATATAAGGAAATGGAAACGGTAGTTTCAAGTTGCATGGATATGTGTGGAAGATTAGAACGCACACCATATTTTTACATTACGGGCGGTGATCCGATTTTACATAAAGATTTTTGGAAACTCTGCGAACTGCTGAAAAAGCATAATATTACTTTTGGCATTTTAGGTAATCCGTTCCACTTGACTGATGAGATATGTGAAAGGCTTTATGAGTATGGATGCAGGAAGTACCAGCTTTCATTGGATGGAATGAGGGAAACGCATGACACATGACAATTCTTCCAACGGGTGATGTATATGCCTGCAGGAGGATGGAAAGTAAAATAGGAAATGTATTCGATACCTCCATGTATGACCTTTTTATGGGGGTAAATATGGAGCAGTATCGGGATTTTGATAAATTTCAAAAATGCAACAGGTGTGAACTTCGTGGGTTCTGCAGGGGATGCCCGGCTGTGACCTATGGCTATACTGGTAATATGTATGCGCCCGATCCGCAATGTTGGAAGGAGGTAGTGTAAAATCAAAGATTTTACACGGCAAATTTGTGCTTGCGCTCAAATTCACGGTGTAAGGCAAGAATGGAGAATTTATATGGACATTTTAGATGTAATGAAAGAACGCAGGTCTATCCGTAAATATCAGGATAAGCAGATTTGCAGGGAAGATTTACAAAAAATTATTGAGGCAGGATTATATGCACCAAACGCAGGAGGCGGGCAGAGGGCAAGGATTGTTGCTGTCCATAACAAAGAATTAACGGATAAAATCGGCAGGATTAACCTTGCACGTTTTGACCGCAGTAAACTTGCAGGCGGGTATGTTTCCTCTGAACAGCCAAGTGTTATTGATAATCCTGAACTAAAAAGTGGATTTTATGGTGCGCCTGCGGTGTGCATTATTTTTGGAGCAAAGAACTTTTTATACAGTATTCCTGATGCGTTCTGCTGTGCTGAAAATATGGTACTTGAGGCTGCAAGTTTAGGGATAGCATCCTGCATCATTGCAAGAGGGGAAGAAACTTTTGATAATGAAGCTGGAAAGGAATTATTGAAAGAGTGGGATATTCCCGATACCGATATAGCCCGCTGCTTTGTGATAGTGGGATATTGTGATGGGAATTATCCGCAAATGAAACCAAGAAAAGAGAACCGTTTTTTGATTATCGGTTAAATCGGGAGGTATCAGTTATGGATGCACAAACCTGTTTAAAAAAACTTCAATATGTCGGAGTGCTGAATTTTGCGACAGTAGATAAATCCGGAATTATTGTCTGCATTGTGGAAACTGTTATGAAAAGTGCCCCGTGGGGGCAGTAAAAAGGCGTTTTTCCCATTGTTGAATGATTTGTGCCGCCGAAGGCAGATGGGAGTTATCAAATGAAACAGAATGAAAGAAGAAATTATCTCATATCAGGCTTGTTAAAGGAACAGCCGCAATATCAATCAATGGAAATACCAAAGAGCATACAGGAACAGAAATCGCTGCTGCGTGCATTGTTTAACGTACGTATGCCGGGGAGGGTTTCTGACGAGTTTCTGAAAATACAGGACGATTATCTAAGAGAAGAAATTTCAGAAAAAGGGATTGTAAAGCTTTCGGATTTACAGCCGGTACAAAAAGGCATTTATCTATGGCAGGGGGATATTACAAGGCTTAAGACAGATGCAATCGTGAATGCGGCAAATAGCGGACTGACAGGGTGCTACCAGCCGAACCATACCTGCATAGATAACTGTATTCATACATTTGCTGGAATACAGTTACGGCTTGCATGTGCAGAGATCATGGAAAAACAAGGTTTTCCTGAGCCTGCCGGACGGGCAAAAATAACATCGGGCTACAATCTGCCATGCAAATATGTGCTTCACACAGTCGGACCAATTGTAAACCAGACAGCTTTTGGCTGGGAAGAAGTTACGCCCAAACATTGCAGGCAGCTTACGTCCTGTTATCGGTCATGTATGGAACTTGCGGAGAAAAATGACTGTGGCAGTATCGCATTTTGCTGTATCTCTACAGGAGTATTCCATTTCCCAAACAGGAAAGCAGCCGAGATTGCGGTGAGGACTGTGAAAGAGTACAGGGAAAAAACGGGAAGTAAAATGGAGGTGGTATTTAATGTCCTTCGGGATGATGACTATGAAATCTATGAAAACCTGCTCAGGGAAAATTGAGCGGCTAAGAGAAAACATAGAGAATACGGATACAATTGTGATCGGTGCAGGAGCAGGGCTTTCCACTTCTGCCGGATTTACTTACAGCGGAGAGCGCTTTCAGAAGTATTTTCATGATTTCATTGAAAAATACCATTTCCGCAATATGTATGAGGGCGGCTTTTATCCTTTTGACAGTTTGGAAGAATATTGGGCATATTGGAGCCGATATATTTACATGAACCGCTATATGGACGCACCAAAACCTGTTTATGAAAATCTGTATCAACTGGTAAAGGACAAAGATTATTTTGCGCTGACTACAAATGTAGACCATTGTTTTCAAAAAGCGGGGTTTGCAAAAGAACGATTATTTTATACGCAGGGAGATTATGGGCTTTTCCAGTGCCAGACGCCATGCAAGCCATATACATATGAGAATGAGGCGCAGGTTAAACGTATGATAGAAGAACAAAAGGATATGCGTATTCCAACAGAACTGATACCGAAATGTCCGATTTGTGGAAAACCAATGACGATGAACTTGCGGGCAGATGCTGCTTTTGTGCAGGATGAAGGATGGGATATTCATGCCGGCTACTATGCGAAGTTTCTTGATACACATAAGAAAAGCAAAATTCTGTTTTTAGAATTAGGCGTTGGCTATAATACACCTGCAATTATCAAATATCCTTTTTGGCAGATGACCGCAAGAAACAGAAGCGCCGAATATATTTGTATCAATAAGGGCGAAGTATCAGTGCCAATGGATATAAAAGCCCGGTCTTTAGGAATAGATGCAGATATATATTCTGTTGTGAAAGAACTTGTAAAGGTATGATAAGAAGGTGGCATATGTGACTGAAAATACCAGTGTTAATGACAAGTTTCCCAATGATATTATACTGAGCGGTCAGTCTTTTCGACCGCCAGTATAACTCCATTTCAACGGGTATACAATTCCGAAAAGGGAGAGTTTTAATCCCCGGTTGACTCTCTGTAAATCAGACTGGTTTCTGTGTAAATCTTGCGGAAGTTCAGTGAAGGTTCCTTGATTCGCGACATAAGCAGGTGCACTGCGGAGAAACCCATAATCTGGCTGTGGATATGGATCGTGGTCAGTGTGGGCGAGGTCACATGCGATTCCGGGGAATCGTCAAACCCGCACAGGTAGATATCCTGCGGCACACGGATTCCCAGCTGTTTGAACACGGACATGGCGTCCACGGCAATAAAGTCGTTTGCGCAGATGAACACGTCTGGCAGTTCTTTTCGTTTCTGAATCTCCTCCATTATATATTCGCGGTATGGATTATAACCGGGAACCTTTACGCCTGTTTTGTTTTTGGTGATGCAGTATTCCTCGGGACAGGAGAGTCCGGACAGATACATGGCATTCCGGTACCCCAGAAAGCGCTCATGGAAAGACTGGCAGTGCGAGATGTCGCCGATAAATCCGATTCGTTTCTTACCCCTGCGGATCATCTCGCGCACAAAGCAGCCTATGTCTGTCTGGTTATCCATGTAGAGGCAGTCCGATTTAATCGGTTTGTCAAGATCCGCTACCGGTGAATCAACAAATAGTGTAGGAATGTCAAGCCCGCAGAGCATATGGCAATATTCCCTGTTGAACATCTCAATGCAGATGATTCCTGCAGTCCGTTCTTCATTGTAAGAACCGGGAAGGGACAGGCTTTCGATCTCATGTTCCTGAAGCCTGTGCATGGTGAAACTGTAACCCATGCTGGAAAGTTCCCGCTGAAATTTGTCCAGCATCGTGGAGGCAAAGTGGGAGTTTCCTATAAAATTGGACGTAAACAGTGAAATCTCCCGTTTGTTTGTCTCGGGAGCAAGGTCGGTTTCCGGCTTGCCAGAACCATAGATATTTACATAGGAGAATTGTTTATATCCCATTTCGATCGCCTTTTTCAAAACGCGTTCCCTGGTGGCGTCGGCGAGCAGCCCTGTATTGTTGATTGCTTTGGATACAGTGTTGCGGGAGACGCCCAGTTCATCCGCGATGTCCTGAATGGTGACACGGTCAGCCATGGAAGTCACATCCTTTCTCAATATAGTGTATTTTGATATTTTTCCCAGATGGTTTTTCTCTCGTATCTGCGTGATATGTGAGATTTTTTTGAGTTTTATATCATTATAATGTAAAAAATAAAATGTGTCAAATGTAAAAAATGAAAAAAGAGATATAAAAAAAGCCGAAAATTGAAAGCTGCAAGGGCAGATAAAATAAATTTAGCAGATACGCAAAAAAATATAATTGAATTTGTAAAACAAGATTGTATAAATGTAAAAAATATGCAGCTTAACGAACTGACATTGCCCGTGAAAAGTAAATTTCAATGTTACTATTCAGGGCGATATTTAGAGTTTTGCTTCGCAAAAATCGCCCCTCACTCCTGAATCATGTTCTCACGGAATGCGCAGTTCAGCGCATTCCTGACCCGTGAAAAATAACATTTCAATTACTGGGTGAGGAAACTTCACGCAATGCGTGGTTGATCCTGTCATGGGAATCTGATAAATTGAACAGTAGAAAGAGGCGCACCTTTCAGTAAACGATAGGAGAATAAGTTTGATTGGAGGAAGTATAAAAATGAATCTGAATGTTGGAGATAAAATCAGGTGTCTGCGGCATGAAAAGGATATTACGCAGGAAGAGTTTGCGGCAATCCTTGGCGTATCTTGTCAATCTGTATCACGTTGGGAGAATGGTATCTGTTATCCTGATATAGAGCTGCTGCCAGACATCGCGGAGTTTTTCGAGGTTACTGTTGACTGTCTGATGGGGGTAAACGAAACGGTCAGGAAAGAGAAAATTGCGAAGTATCTGGAACAGTTTCAAGAGGCAGTCAGTCAGGGCAGAATTGACGACTGTATTGCTGTCGCGAGAAATGGCATTGCGGAATACCCCAATAGTTATATGCTGCTGAACAAGCTTATGTATGCATTGTTTTTGGCAGGCGATAGTGATGGAAACATACCAGAGTGGCAGGAGAATATGAAAAAATATGATTCAGAAATCACAATGATCGGCGAGCGGATTATGAAGTATTGCCCTGATCAGGATATCAGGCTGGAAGCGGCGGGAAGGCTTGCGTTTAACCATTGTGAAATGGGGCGTAGAGAAATAGGCAGGGCAATTTTTGAAACATTACCATCCCAGAAATATTGTAAAGAAACACAGATTTGGTGGGCGCTGGACGAAGAAGAGAAACTTCCGTTTATCCGCGGCAGAATCCAGGAGGGGTATGCAGCGATGTGTCATGGAATTTACCTGCTGCTTGATGAAAGGCTTCTTCCGGATGAAGCGTTGTTGAAAGTATGCCGCAAATTGTTTGCCCTGCAGGGACTTGTTTTTGACGGAAAAGAACCTGCAGAATGGGGGACTGTAAGAAACCATTGCACTATGGCGGCGTTGTTAGCCCGGTTAAAGCAGTATGATTCGATGTATGACGAGTTAAAGACCGTTGTGGAGACTGCAAGGAAGTTTGATATGCGTTCAGGGCAATACAGTGTTTCGTCGGTGCTTCTCGGTGAAATGAAAAAGGAGAGAACGGATTTTGAAACATCTGATTCCAGAACACTTTGCGAAATTGTGCGGGATAAGTGGCTGGCTGCAGAGGACTTTGATGCTGTCCGCAGTACGGAAGAATTTGATAAAATGATACAGGCATTGTCGTGAACAGGGGATGCTGTGAAGGGATGACAGCCGGCTAATCCTTCACAGCATCTTTTTCTTTGGGATACGATTCACAGTTCTTTTACCAGACATAATGTCAATTCATCATTATTCCGGCAGACAGCATCTGTTTCACATATTTTTTCTTCATAATACACGCCTTTCCATCAGGAATGTAGCTTCTTTTTATATAGAATCTCTGTGCAGATCCATAGTCGCTGTTTAAGCAGACGTCCAGATATATTTTATTACAATGTTTTGCAAATTTTCCTCTCCCATTCTTCTCTTAAAATAGAGTAGCACAATGTATCGCTTTTATCACGCGCGTGCTTTCTTAATCGTCCTTCAAAGGTAAATGAACATTTGTCTAAAACTCTTATGCTCGCCCGATTGTGTGACCTCACCCATGCGGCCATGGCTGATAAATTCACCTCTTTGAATCCATAATCAAGCATCCTTTTCACTGCCTGTATTGCGTAGCCGTTGCTCCGGTATTGGGCAGCGATGGCGTACTCTACTTCCATATAGAATATTTATTCAGCAGTATATCTTTCCCACACTTGTGGTAATTTTGATTTTATGAAACAGGCATAGGAGCAGTCAGGGGTTTCTGTCATAAGTTTTTCCTTTAAATAGTTGACAAGGCATGAATACCACCATTCCAGCTGCTGCTCCGATTTGTCTTCAAAATGGCTTACCTTCATTTTTCCTTGTTTCACATATTCCATAAATAGATCATATGCATTTTCTACCCGGACATACTTCGTTACTTCAACAGGTTCTGTCGCCAGTCTCGCACAGGGGATATTTTTGAATGGAATGACTTGGTTTTCTTCTGCATGGACTTCGTAGATATATCCGCTGACACCGTCCGATACTTCTTTCAGCGCATTCGGGTACAGTTCGTGATAGACCGGGATATCGCTGCCGCGTTCAAAACCATAAGGAAACCAGTAATAGGGTCTGTCTACGGCGTTGCATAAATAGAATGCGGCCACTACATTGATTGTGGTCATATATACATAGGGTCGGTCATGATCGGCTAGATTGGGTTTTAATACTTTAATATTTCCAGTGTTGCTTCCATGATATAGTATCATAGCGGTTCCTCCTTAAATCTCAATAGTTCTCCTTATTAAACTTCCCGGCCACTAGTACAACGAAAATTAAGCTTCTGATACATTGACGCAGAATGATTGCTTCATATGCAAGGCGGAGGAATGAGTCGTAGCGGTGGCTACGGCGATTGACGACAACGCCGCAGATGAGCAATCAGGCAAGTCAAGGTATCAGTTACTTAATATTCGTTGTACTAGAATCTATGTCATTCATCTGGAAGTCTAAATCATCGAACTGACAGCGCAGATCCTCTAACATACAGTTTATGTCATCTATCTGACAGTGCAAGTCCTCTAACTTGCATTCAATATCGTTAACATCAAAGTTGTCCGCATTTCCAGAAAGCACAATGCCCGTCGAACAGTGGTTCATCTCTACCGTACAGTTATTGCCCAAAACCAAAGAATCTAATGCTACGTGGTTAAGGATGACAGACTTCCCCTCGGATAACGAAGAAATGACATCTTTCAAGTCCTTAATTTGTTTTTTTAACGCTTGTATTGTGTTAGCTTCATTCATGATGATATTCTCCTTTATTTGTAAATGATCTCGTTTGGCACACAGACAAATAATGATCCTCTTAAATCCATACGCTTACGCCATCCCCCATTTTTCTATACAATACTATTTCTCCTCTCTTTTGCTATGACCTGAGGAGTATTCTGTCATTTGGATGTATTTTCCAGCGTGGTTTCGCCATAGGCGTAAGTGACAGGAAGGCATAGCAGCGATGGTTTTTCCCGTATGGACTTGTCCAATAGAAGCCTTACGCACAGCTCCGCAATGTCCGGTACTGGCTGGACAATCGTGGAGCATATGTAGTCAGGATCCCCGAAAAATCGGATGCCGTCGTACCCGATCAGCTGGATGTCCCGTGGGACGTCCAGGCCAAGTCTGCGCAGCATTTTCAGCACAAAATAAGTCAGCCCGTCTGTCACGCAGAAAATTCCGTCCAGGGACATTTTTCCGCCAGGGGCGTGGTCTGCAAGGAACTGTTCGAATGTGTCATAGGGTTCGTTGTCGCCCACTATTTTCATCTCACAATGGAGTCCGCGGGCAAGGCATCCGTTCTCAAAGCCGGCTTTGCGCTTGTTCGGTTCATTGCTGATGGAGGAGCTTTTGCACAGAAAGGCAACATTTTTACATCCAAAATCGGCCAGTTTTTCCGCAGCCAGTTGTCCGCCTGCAAAATTGTCGCTCGCCACACAGGGGATACCTGGTTCCATGCAGCGGTCAATTGAGACGAAAGGCGTATTTTTAGGAACGCTCAAATCTGGGTTGTATGTCAGCCCGATGATGCCGTCAACCTTGTTCTGCTGTGCCATCGCGATATATTCCTGTTCCAGACCCGAATCGTAGTCGGTGCAGCAGAGCAGCATCCGGTATCCTTGCCGTAACAGCGCCAGATTGACATGGTAGGTGAGAGAGGCGTAAAAAGGCTCCGTTGTATTGGGAATCAGGAAAACGACGGTATGGGTTTTGTCCGCCCGGAGTCCCTGGGCATAACTGTTAACCTGGTAGCCGAGCTTGTTTATGGCATTTTCCACGCGGATTCTGTAAGACTCGCCGACCGGTATGCCGTTGACTACCTTGGATACGGTGCCAAGGGCAACGCCAGCCTCCCTTGCCACGTCTTTCATTGTCGGATTGGAGATTTCTGGTTTCATTGGATATCACTTCCTGACGATTCGTAGTTGTATAGGTATTTTAAATATTCCACTGCGTTGTCCGTGCGCGGTGAATTTGCAACGATGCCGAAGTAGACGGGTTCATGAAACCCGGCACTGTTGATCAGCGTTGTGCGCGACAGGTCAATGCCGTAATAGTGTTCCTCGGTCAATGCATGGTAGGATGCGGATGAATCAAACAGCAGTTCCTCCTGATTGTCCTCGAGAATAACTATATTGGCGGCAAGATCCGGCTTTATGGCGTCACATAAGCCGAAGTCCATCTGCGGAAGAAAGTCTTCAAGAGCATACAGGTAGCCGTTTTGGGAAAACGCATCAAACGCTTCTTTGTTCATCAGGACGACATCGAGCAGTTCCCCGTCAATGACAGCGAGGATTTTCATGCGTGATGCATAGGTGTACTGGTGGTTTTCGTTCAGCTCGTCATCTGTCAGGTACAGTCCGGTGTACAGCTCTAACTTGTTTTTGGACGGATTCAGATTCCTGTGGCCGAGAAAATCCTCTCCGAGTCCTTTTCTCAGATTTTCGCCGGCGTTTACATCGACAAGTGCGACATACAGTACAGGATCCCTGGCTGTAAAATGACCATACAGGATATAGGCAAGGATATACAGCAGGAGACCGAGGATTGCGAGCGGAAGCTTGTAGTAATCCCAGATATACTGTATTTTTGTCCTGCCTTTCAGCGTTCTGAGATTTTCATCGCGGATTGTTTTCATAGGATTTCACGTTCCTTTATTTCGGCGGGTTCAATGGTCCTGGCGGGTTCTTCTGTCCCGGCGGATTCGCTGGCTAAAGTGGGTTCTTCCTGTTTTTCCTGGCAGAGCAGCAGGATGTTGGAGAGCAGGTAGGAGCAAAGCAGCGCGCACAGTCCCTCCCCGAAAACAATCATCGGCGTAAAGACGTTGATGATGACAAATATCATGGCAAAGTATATGACGGCCATGACCGCCGTGCAGAGCAAAAAGCGCATGCCGAGCATAATGGCGTTCCTGAACATTGCCACGGTGGTGTTGTCAAATCTCGCAAGCAGCGGGAATATATACATCAGTATGATGGCATAGGCGGCTGCAGCGATGAGAAAAACTGCCGTGGCAACAGTCCAGAAGGCATTCTCAAACCGCATATGATAAAATATGTAACCGTCAATTCCGAGGACAATACCCGCGGCGAGAAGGATCAGCCAGATGACGGTTGCCTGCCTGAAATTTTCCCGAAATGAATGGAAAAATGATTTCGTCAGGCTGCCCTCCTCGTTTTTGGCAACCTTCAGGGTCACATAGAACAAGGCGGTAGTGGACGCGCCGGCTGTGACAATGGGCAGGCAGCAGAGCAGCCACAACAGATTCAGGTAGGCACTGTAAGTGATCTTGGTAATGAAAGACATAACCGGACCTTCGGGGTTTAAGATACCATGCATAAAACTTCTCCCTTCTATTATATAAAACTTCATTCTTTACACATTTCCTGTCATGCCGCCTCAGCAGCACGAACAATCTATGAAGAACGCTGCCCTTGCGTTCTTCGGTTGACTCCCTGTAAATCAGGCTGGTCTCTGTATAAATCCTGCGAAAGTTCAGGGTGGGCTCCTTGATTCTTGACATGAGCAGGTGTACCGCGGAAAGCCCCATGATCTGGCTGTGGATATGAACCGTAGTCAGCGTGGGCGAAGTGACTCTTGATTCCGGGGAATCGTCAAAACCGCACAGCCAGACATCTTTGGGGACATTGATACCTAACTCTTTAAACACCTGCATGGTGTAAGGAAAAAGCGAAAGCTTTTAGCATTTTGGCGCATGATTCCCACTACTTTGGCGTGGGT
>CAMWJQ010000082.1 GCA_947174615.1 uncultured Lachnospiraceae bacterium | reverse complement strand
GAACTGATTTACTATAGAATTTCCGGCGGCTCGATCACAGGGAAAAGTTCAGTGCCGCTAAAACTTACGGAGGCGAAGATGTTCTTCCGTGAAAAGCTGTGGTACATGATCGGAAACGGCATGGGCTGGGAGGCAGTGAAGCAGTCGAAAAGTTGGATAAGGATCTTGTTGAAAAGAGGGAAATAAACGATGAATATCATTATCATACCATCATTTTTTCAGACAAAGCGCCGTCCGACCGTGGGGAGCTTCTTTTTGGAGCAGGCAAAGGCACTAAGAAAAGCAGGGCATCAGGTGATAATATTGTACTGTGATACGTATTCCGTCAAATATATCAAGGAGTGGCTTGTCTATGAGGAACAGACGACAGACATCATTGACAATATCAAAGTTTACAGGAAAAAGATGTTCTGTCCGTTAAAACATGGCATGGAAGGACACAGAAAGGCTTTTGTCAAAGGCATAACCTTGCTTTATGAGACAAAAATCAAGGGCAGGATGCAGCCGGACATTCTCCATGCACACTGCTGCGTGTGGGCTGGTCAAGCAGCGATGGCGCTCTCGCAGCAGATTGGTGTTCCTTATGTGATCACAGAACATGCAACCATGTTTCAGCTCCACAGAGATCAGATCAGCAGGAAAAATAACCGGTATATCACACAGGCGTTCCAGCGCGCGGCAAAGGTACTGTGTGTCAGCAGTGCCTTTCGCGAAGTTTTGTCGGCGTACAAAAAAAAGCAGGAGATACAGGTTGTAGGAAATGTTGTGGATTGTGATTTTTTCAAGCAAAATGATGCCAGAACAGAATACTTCACATTTTTTTGCCTGTGTTATATGCAGACAGAAGATCAGCTTAGAAAAAAAGGTATTGATATTCTGCTTCGGGCGTGGAGGACCATTCAGAAAAACTGTCCGCAGGCAAGGCTTGTTGTGGGCGGTGGTGGACAGGCGCTGCAAAAAGCAGTAAAATGGTGTGAGGAGTATGGAATTTCGAATACAGTAACATTTCTGGGAGAGCTGGACCGGCAGCAGACAGCACGTCAGATGACTTCCTGTGACTGCTTTGTACTGCCAAGCCGTTATGAGACATTTGGTGTTGTCTATATAGAAGCGATGGCATGCGGAAAGCCAGTGATCGCCACCGCGTGCGGCGGACCGGATGATTTTGTAACGCCGGACAATGGAGTGCTGGTGCCTGTTGAGGAAGTCAGCGCGCTGGAACATGCGATGCAGCAGATGATTGTGTCTTCGCATCAATATGATTCTGGCAGGATACGGGCATCTGTACAGACGAGATTCAGCAGTCAGGCAGTCGCAAGCCAGCTAGAGCAAATTTACAGCGCCATATTGGGAGAATAATAAGAAAAAATGGAGAACACGGGCAGTCAGAATATTTTGGTATCAATCATCACACCATGTTACAACAGCGAAAAGACAATTGAAAAGACATTGGCGTGCATTGAGCATCAGACCTACAGCAATATAGAATACATTATTATCGACGGTGGTTCCACAGACACGACACTGGAACGAATCAAAAAACATCGCGATCGGCTTCCAGAGAAACTTGTTGTTTTATCAAAGAAAGATCATGGGATTTACGATGCGATGAACAAGGGCATCCGTATCGCGTCGGGACAACTGGTCGGCATTGTCAACAGCGATGACTGGTATGAACCGGACACCGTCTGGCAGGTTGTGAATAATTATCAGGGCAATCCATATGAAGTGGTGTACGGGTTGCAGCGGACGTATCTGGACGGCAGGGAGAAGGCGACATTGATCTATCATCATGACTTTCTGCCGCAGCAGATGATCACCCATCCGACCTGCTTTGTGACAAAGGCAGCATATAATACGTTCGGCGTCTTTGACACGCAGTACCGCTCGGCGGCGGACTATGACTTGATGCTGCGCTTTTATGAGTCTAAGAAGGTAGTATTTACACCGGTTTTGAGTGTCCTGTCAAATTTTCAGCTCGGCGGCATGTCGAGCAGTCAGATCGGGGTGCGTGAAAATGCGCGCATTCGGTACCGCAGAGGATATATGAGCAGGAGGCGCTATTATTTTGTGACTTTTAAGAGTCATTTATATGAATGGATGCATCGGTAAGCAGCATGTGGCTGTCTATATGGATGGAGATACACCGGCAGACTGTTTGCGGGCAGATGGTAGATTGGAGGTGTTCAGTGGATGAAGCTGGCAGTTATTTCGTTAAATACAGAACATAAAAATCTGAGTCAGTATTATAACTCGCAGGCGGAGGGTATGGCAAAGGCATTTGCGGCGGCGGGTCATGATGTTACCGTTTACCATCTGATACCGGACCTGGAGCAGGACGAGGAATGCCAGCAAAGACAGGGCGTGAGGGTTGTCTATCAGAAGTGCCGCCATATTGGCAAACATGCACTTCCGGATTACACACGGCTCGATCAGGATAAAGACTGCTATATCACAGCTTCCGACAATTATCTTGCACTGGGCAGCTTTCTGAGATGGTGTAGCCGAAACCGCATTCTGTGTATGCCCTATATCGGCGTGGCGCATAGCAACAATGTGTCTGCATGGAAACGTAAGCTCGTGGATCTTCTGTGTAATAATATAAAGTATTATAAAAGAATACCGACCATCGTAAAGGGACCGCAGCTTGAAACAGAGCTGAGACAGAAGGGCGCACGCCGAGTCTATGTGGTGCCTGTCGGATTGGATGAAACGCTGCTAAAGCAGGATTATGCGCAGTATGACAAGAACCAACTGCGGAAGCAGTGGGCGTACCAACCTGAGGATCAAGTGCTTTTGTATGTTGGCAGGATGCGGGCTGAAAAGAATCCTGTCCGTCTCGTAGAAATTTTTTGCGGATTGTATCAGAAAAACCCTAAATATCGGTTTTTAATGATTGGACAGGGCGAGCTTCTTTCTGAGGTGGAGGCAAAGATTGACGCGCTTTCACTGCGTGATGTGGTTCGGAGCATAGGGCAGGTGCCCAATGACCGGATGTGGGAGCTGTACCGAATTGCGGACTGCTATGTGAATTATTGTGCGACGGAAATCTTTGGCATGGCGATTTTGGAGGCGATGTACTATGAGTGTTGTGTTGCTGCGCTCCGGGCGCCAGGACCGGAGGTCATAGTTCAGAACGGACAGAGCGGATATCTGTGTGACAGCGAGCAGGCACTCATAGATTGTCTGGAAACGGGTGCTTGGACAGGAGTCGGACAACAGGCGCACCAGCGTGTGATGGAACATTTTGTGTGGGAAAAGTCGTCCGCGAGAATGATTGAGATCATAGACAAATATAGAAAAAGAATGAAATAAAAAATATATAAAAAAGATAGTAGGATAAAAATCATGGGAAAACAAGCAAGAATCAAATACTGGGATCTACTCAAGGGAATTGCGATCTTCCTCGTCGTATGGGGACATACCATACAGTTTGGCGGCGGTAACATCGAGCTTTTTGCCAACAAGGCATTTATTTTCATCTATTCGTTTCATATGCCGCTCTTTCTGCTAATCAGCGGATTTTTTCTGGCAAAGTCCGCAGGCAGGCGCAGCTTGATGCAGAATTTAGAAAAAAAACTTGTGCATATCGCAGTTCCGGCAGTGCTTGGCGGAGCCGGGTTTTACGTGGTCAAGTTAACAGTTGAGCGGCTGCTTGGCAGTGACGCGTATCCTGTGAGTATTGCGATGCTGTTTGAGGAGATTGGCAATATCTGGTTTCTGTGGTGTATGTTCATGTGCTCTGTGGCGCTGCTTGCAGCAGATGCCCTTGTGCGGAAATTGGGCGACAATAAAATAGTGATTGTTATTTTTGCAGCAGTGTTTGCTTTATTTGTGTTTTTGCCATATAGTGAATACAATCTCTATCTGTTTCCGTATTTTGTGACAGGCTACTATATAGAAAAAGCAGATCTGAAAAAGCTGTCAAAATTTGAGCTTTTTTCTATCGTGCTTTTTCCTATGCTGCTGCAAAACTTTCGTGACAAGCACTTTATTTATTCGTCGGGCATGAGTCTGCTGGCGTCAGAATATGGTGTGATAGAGCAGTTTATAATTGACGTGTTTCGCTGGCTGATTGGATTTACAGGCTGTTTTGTGATTCTTTTGTTTGCAAGAAGGCTGGATGAGGCGTTTCCGGCAAACAAAATTTGTGACCTGATCGGCGACATTGGGCAATATACATTGGAAATCTATATTTTGGAGAGAATTGTCGTGGAATACCTTGGCGCAAAGGTTTTGTGGAAAGTTGTAAATGGACCGGGAAGCGCTGTTTTGGGGAGCAGCATGGTATATAGCTATTTGTTTACGCCGGTGTGTTCGATTGCTTTTACACTGTTATTGTATTATATTGTAAAAGGAACAAAGAGAGTATGGAGGGGCGTTCATGCAGATAAAGTGTAATGTACTGGACAGACAGTTTCAGATGTATCAGGCAGAGTATGAGGAGGCGGCGCTGCGGGTGCTGCGGTCTGGGTGGTATGTGCTTGGCAATGAGGTGCTTGCATTTGAGAAAGCGTTTGCCATGTACACAGGGCGGAAGTACTGTGTGGGATTAAACTCAGGACTTGACGCATTGGTTTTATCGGTGCGGGCGCTTGGCATTGGCGCGGGAGACGAGGTTCTCGTGCAGTCCAACACGTACATTGCGACGGTGCTTGGCATCACGGAAAACGGTGCGGTTCCGGTATTTGTGGAGCCGGACGAACACTATAATATTGATGCGGCAAAAATTGATGCGGCGATCACGGACAAGACAAAGGCTGTGCTGGTGACACATCTGTATGGACAAGCGTCCAACATGGCGCCGATCGTGGAGCTTGCCAAAAAGCATCATCTGGAATTGATCGAGGACTGTGCCCAGTCCCATGGGGCATGTTTTGGCGGACAGATGACTGGCACGTTTGGCAGGGCAGGCTGTTTTAGTTTTTATCCGACAAAAAACCTCGGTGCGTTCGGCGATGCGGGGGCGGTTGTGACAGATGATGAGGAGCTTGCGGGCAAACTGCGCATGATGCGAAACTACGGCAGCAAAGTGCGCTATCACAATGAGATTGAGGGGGTTAATTCCAGACTGGATGAGATGCAGGCGGCACTCCTTCGCGTGAAGCTTGGGCATCTGGACGCGTTAAATGTGGAGCGCAAGGAGTTGGCACAGCGTTATGATGAGGGCATTGTCAATCCCAATATTGTACTGCCAAGGCTTAGGGCGCAGGCAGAGAGTATTTATCATCAGTATGTCATTCGCTGCACAGACCGCGATGCTTTGCAGGCATATCTGGCAGAACAGGATATTCAGACCCAGATACATTATCCCATACCGCCGCATCTGGCGGCATGCTATAAATATCTGGGCTGCCACAAGGGTGATTATCCGATTGCGGAACGGTATGCGAATCAAGTACTGAGTCTGCCGCTGTACACTGGAATGACGAGAGCGGAACAGCAGTATGTCATTGACAAGCTGAACGCATACAGGTTCTGATATATAAAATTAAATTATAGAAGCTTTGAATATAGGGTTTGAATATAGGCTTTGAATATAAGGTTTGAATAGAATCTTTGAATAGAGGGTTTGAATAAAATGGACAAAAAGAATTGGCTTAAAAACTGCATAAGATGGAACGAACGCTCTGATATCATCTGGCTGCTGCTAAGTATTTTCACAGCAGCAGCATTCCATATGGATATGGAGATTGTTTCGGATGAGTTTATGAGCCAGATTACCAATGCGCAGACACACATTGCGCAGCTTTTGTACCGGCTGGCTTATTCCGTCAAGGCGCCGGGAATCAGCGGTATAATTTTTGTCCTGTTCTGTTTTGCCCTGTACAAATATTCAGCGTCCCTGGGCAGTTTAAAGACCGAGGAGAAAGTTCTCGGAGCGCTCATGGCGCTCACCTGCCTGTTTGGCAGGGCATTTTATCAGTATAATTCTACGATACTGCTCGTGACAGGCTTTGTGCAGACGACAAAGACGGTGTTCATGTTCATGGGAATGCTGCTCTTTTTTCCGCATTTTGTGAAAGCAGTGCGGCAGTATGTGCCTTTGCATTTTCGCTTTCGGGGCGGTTTTGACATGGAGTCGCCAGTGCGATACAGGCGTGTGGTCTGGGGAATCCTGCTCGCGGTCTGGGCAATCCATCTGATCGCCTATTTTCCGGGAATGTTTATGGGAGATACAGAGGATATTGTCTACATGGCATACAATTACCGCACGGGGCTTGTGGACACCGTAAATCTGATCTCTGATGAGGTGCTGGTCGTGGATCATCATTCAGTGCTGTACACGATTGTCTTGGGCTTTTTTGTGAAATTTGGTCGGTTTGCCTTTGGCTCAGAGAATATCGGTATCTTTCTCTACACCGTCTGTCAGATGCTTTTTACGGCGTGGGTGCTTGCTTATTCTTTGTACAAGCTCAAGCGCTACCGCGTCAGGGCGTGGTTTCGGACGGCTATTTTGCTGTTTTTCGGTCTGTTTCCATGGATTCCGAGATATGCGATTATGGCGACGAAGGATACCTTGTTTGCAGATTTTATGATGCTGTATCTGCTGTTGGTGATTGATATTGTGGAGCAGAGCCAAGATCAGGACAGCAGGATCAAAACGCAGCAGCTGATCGGCATCATTGTGTATGCAGTGCTGATCTTTCTGCTTCGCAAAAATGGGTTGTATATGGTTATCTTATCGCTTCCGTTTCTGATGATGATGAATAAAAAGTGGGCAAAATCCATTATAATAGCATTAATCAGTATCTTTGCTGTCAAGTTTGTGTACGCTGATGTGATTCTTCCAGCGGCAAAAATACCGGATGGAAGTGTCAGTGCAGCATTGTCGATACCACTGCAGCAGACCTCGCGATATCTCAAATATTATGCGGATGAAGTGACAGAGGAGGAGCGTGCAGCGATCGACGCAGTTGCAAAGTTTAATGACTTGCCACAGGTATACTGGCCGGACCGTTCTGACTGGGCAAAGGCATCATGGCGCAAAGAAGCGACGAATGAGGATATAAAGAATTATTTTATCACATGGGCGAAAATGCTGGCAAAGCACCCGCTCACCTATGTGGCGGCGACAGCAAACAATTATTATGCGTATTTTTATCCGGTTGTCACGGATCTCTATGATTTTGAGCGCGCAAGTGACGGAGGCATAGCGAGCGCCAACGCGGAGGGCTATTTTGCATTCAAGGCGTCCGACAGCCGTATTTCTATGAGCTGCAGGGAGCTTTTGCGCCTGTTTGATGCGATGCTTATGAATATTCCTTTTGTCAATCTGCTGTGCACCAGTGCCGTCTACATATGGCTGCTTATCATTTCATGGACACAGAGCATCGTGGGCAGGGACAGAAAGTTGTTAATGGCAGTGATACCGATACTCATGCTCATGCTGACGATTCTGTCAGGACCCTGCAATGGCAACATTTATCATCGCTTTACCTATCCGGTGGCGATGTGTATGCCGGTGATTGCAGCGTATGGTATTCGGAGCGGCAAAAATGCACAAGAAGGGAATATCGCAGCGGAAGGAGTGGAGAGGCGTTGATCGAAAAGTGTAAAATGTTGTCCTTTGTGGAAAATGGTGATGAGCGTGGGCATTTAGTCGTCGTGGAGGGGAACCGTGATATTCCGTTTGAGATCAAGCGCGTATTTTATATTTATGGCTCTGACAGGGATGTGATCCGGGGCAGACATGCCAACTACCACTCGGAGTTTGTGCTCATCAATGTAGCAGGGACTTCAAAGGTAAAAGTTGACGACGGTAAGCGGCAGAAGGTGTTTCATCTTGACAGACCGCACATTGGCATCTATCTGCCTAGGATGATTTGGAAGGACATGTATGATTTTTCGGAGGATTCAGTGCTGCTGTGCTTAGCGAGCGAGCACTACGATAATGCAGAGTATATCAGAGATTATGATGAGTATATCAGGGTGATGAGGCAGTATGAAAATGATATGGAAAAAAATAAAAAATCTTCCCAGACGGATTGACAGGAAGATTGAGACCATTTTATACAAGAACGACCGTTTTGCAGACTGGCTCCACATCATGACGATTGAGGAGTCGCTCACCTATATTGAGAAGCATCAAGTGAGCTTTTACCGTTATGGAGATGGGGAGATTGCGCTCATGATGGGGGAGGGAATTGCCTTTCAGCAGGCGGATGCTCGGCTGGCAAGACGGCTTCGCAGGATGTTGAAACCAACGCTTCCGGGGATTAAGGCAGCGATACCATATTACTATTTTCACTATGAGCGCGGACTTCTCGGCTTTGTAGAGGGGTTTGCCTGTGCGATGAAGATTCAAAGACGCTATCTTAGGGCGCACTGCGACAAGGATTATGTGTATCTCGACACCTCCCTGTCACAGATATACCAGAGTTATGAGACATATGATTTTGACAACTATTTTGCGCGTGTGAGACGGCTTTTTTCAGGCAAAAAAGTGACCTTGATCTGCGGTAAAGGTATTTTTAAGGATTTGAAGTACAATCTGTTAGAGGAGTGCGAGACGGTGGATTACCTTGAGGGACCGAGCAAAAATGCTTTTTCTGAATACGATCGTATCTTAAAAAGGGCGCTTGCTATACCAAAAGACCATCTCGTGTGCATCGTGCTGGGACCGACGGCAAAGCCGCTGGTGTATGACCTGCACAAAAAGGGTTATCAGGCATGGGATATTGGGCATTTTATCAAGGACTATGACGCATACTGCAAAAAAACAGTGAGGGATGCGGATGCGATCACGGCGTTTTATAAGCCGGATTAAAGGAGAGATAAGTCAATGGAAAAGAATCGTATATCAGTGATCGTATTTTCAAAGGGGAGACCAATGCAGCTGCACGCGTATCTGGAGAGTTTGTTAAGATTTTCGGATGCGGCGCTGGAGGATGTCACCATACTGTGCTGCGAGACAGAGGGAATACGATATGATAAAGTGATGGCATGTTTTCCGCAGGCAGTGTGGAAAAAGGAAGAACATTTTGAGAGCGATCTAAAAGACGCCGTGGCAGCAGCAGGGGACTATATCATGTTTGGCTGTGATGATGTTGTGTTTACACATACATTCAGCTTATGCGAAGGGGCTGCGTATCTGTGCAGTCATGACAATGTATTTGGCTTCAGCATGAGGCTTGGGCACAATATCACGCCGTATCCGTCCAACGCTGTATATGATGGTCCTGTCATGGAATGGAACTGGGAGACTGCATCAGAGCAGCACTATGATTATCCGTGGGAACTGGATTGTACGCTATATAGGAAAGAGGATGTGGCAAGGCTGATCGACGAAGAAGAGAAGGTCATCAAGAATCCCAATTATCTCGAGGCAGTGATTAACGCTGACAACAAGAGCAAAAAACTGCCGCGCAAGCATCTTGCCAGTTATAAAGAACGGGGCTGTGCGGTCGTCATCACGGTTAACAGAGTGCAGGATTCGTATCCAAATGGGTTTGACGACAGTATGATGACGGATATTTACTCGTTAGACAAGCTCTATAACGATGAGGGGAACACGCTCGATCTTGACAGGATTGCCGAACAGGAAAATCATGCGGTGCATGTGGGCGCAGAATACTTTCTGTTGCGAAAAGCAAGAAAAGGTTATTCTACAAAACTTGTCTGGAAAAAAAAAGCGAAGGCAGTTGGAAAATCTATCTACAAATTTCCAGTAAAGTGTTATCACTATGTAGAGCGCCGTCTGTACAGGCGTGGCGTATTTGAGCGAAAGCTTTCGATTCTGAATACGAAGAAAACACTCCGGCTGCTGCTTGGCACGGACAAGAGCTTCGTGCGGCTTGGCGAGAGTGAGATACAGCTCATGCAGGGGAAGACCGTGCCGTCACAGCACTTTGATCCCAAACTTGCCAGACGCCTTCGAAAGATTTTGCGCGAAGAGTCAGACAACCTGCTGGTGGGGATTCCGTACTATTATGTCTATCCGAGGGAGAAGCTGACGCCTTATATGGAGATTCGTTCTCTGTCCATAGCAGATCAGCGGCGTTTTTTGTTTCGTCACAGCAGGAAGGATATCCAGTACATTGATGCAGGCTTTACACAGGCGTATCATTTGTATGGCAATTATGATTTTGACAAGCATTTTAAGATGGCGGCAAAGCTCTTTGCAGACAAGGATGTGACAGTAATCTGTGGGGAAGGAACACTCGATCGTTTTGGATACCGGCTGTTAGATCGGTGCAGGTCTGTGGAATACCAGTATGCGCCCGCAGTGGACGCCTATGCCTCCTATCCGTATATCTTGAGAAAGGCTATGCGGATAGACAAGAGCCGGATTGTCTGTGTGGCGCTGGGACCGACGGCAAAGCCGCTGGTGTATGACCTGCACAGGAAGGGCTATCAGGCGTGGGATATCGGGCATCTTCTGAAGGATTATGACACATATAGGAAACAGAAACCAAGGACAGAGGCGGAAATTATACAGTTCTATATGCCTGATTAAAGAAACGAAGAAGAAAAAATAAAGAAAAGATTCGGAAAGGAGAGCCATGTTAAAAAAAATCAGTTATGTGTTGGATAGGCGGCAGAAGCGCAATCTGGTGATCCTTCTGGTAATTATTTTACTTGGTGCCTTTGTCGAGCTGCTTGGCGTGTCAGCCATCATGCCAGTTACCAGTGTGGCGCTGGACCCAGGCAGTATAGAGACGAAATGGTACCTGCGCGCGATACGGGATGCCATGGGATTTACAGATGCCAAGCAGATGATTATCTTTCTGGCGTCAGCAGTCATCGTGATCTACATTGTTAAAAATTTGTATATCACAATGATGAATGACTTGCAGTACCGCTTTATCTTTAACAATCAAAAGCGTCTTGCGGTAAAGATGATGGACTGCTATATGCATCAAAACTATCTGTTTCATGTCTCGAAGAATGTCGCAGAGCTCAACCGCAATGTGACGAATGATGTGAATGGCTTCTTTACGGTGGTGCTCAATGCACTTCAGTTTCTTGCGGAGGGCAGTGTCTGTATTGTTCTGTGCACTTACCTTTTGATGGAGGATGTGGTGACAACGCTTGTACTGGTGGGGCTGATCGTTATAGTTGGTATCTTTTTTGTGCTGGTATTCAAAAAAGTCTTAGTCCAGAAGGGAGAGCGCAACAGGGAGCTGAATGTGCAGACGACCAAATGGATTTTACAGTCTTTTGCGGGCATCAAAGAAATCAAAGTGGCAAACAGCGAGTCTTTTTTCATCCACAATTATGACAAAAACTACGGTCAGTTTGCAGTCCTGCAGCGCCAGCAGTCCATGTTGAAGTTCATACCCAGACCGATCATGGAGGCAGTGTG
>CAMWJQ010000081.1 GCA_947174615.1 uncultured Lachnospiraceae bacterium | reverse complement strand
ATGGTGCAGACAATGAGGGTGTGAAGGCAGTCCGGGTGTATGCGGCAGAGGAAGGCTTTGAGGTTTTTGTGATCTGCGCTCAGATCGAGCAGGAGATCGCGGAGCTTGACGATGACGAAAAGACAATGTTTCTTGACGATTTAGGTTTAAAGGAATCCGGGCTTGACAAGCTGATCGCAGCAAGCTATAGGTTGTTAGGATTGATTAGCTTCCTCACAGCAGGCGAGGATGAATGCCGCGCATGGACGATTAAAGTCGGCACAAAGGCGCCGCAGGCGGCGGGCAGGATTCACACGGATTTCGAGCGCGGTTTTATCCGGGCAGAGGTTGTCAATTACAAAGATTTGCTGGACAACGGCTCTCTTGCAGCGGCGAGAGACAAGGGGCTTGTCGGTCTGGAGGGCAAGGAGTACGTTGTGAAGGATGGAGATGTGATTTTGTTCCGGTTTAATGTATAAAAATAATTCAGTGAGGTAAAAAAATATGCCTGATACAATGGGAGTAAATGATATCGCCTTTCCGCATCTGGGAATCTATCTGGAAAATCTGCCCAAAAGCTTTTCCGTTTTTGGTTTCGAGATAGCATTTTACGGTATGATAATCGGCATTGGCGTCATTCTTGGTGTGCTGATGGCGGAGCGAATGGCAAAAACAGAGGGAATGGATACGGATATTATCTGGGATTTTGGCATCTATGCGGTGATTTTTTCGATCATCGGGGCAAGGATTTACTATGTGGTCTTTTCCTGGGACTTCTACAAGAAGGACCCTATGAGTATTTTCAATCTCAGGCGGGGAGGACTTGCCATCTATGGAGCAGTGATTGCCGCCTTTATCACGCTTTTTGTGTACGCTAAGATCAAGAAGCTCTCGCCGTATCAGATTGGCGACTGTGGTGTGTATGGATTGATTTTGGGACAGATTATCGGGCGCTGGGGGAATTTCTTTAACAGGGAGGTCTTTGGAGGGTACACAGATACGCTGTTTGCCATGAGACTGCCTGTTGATGCGGTGCGTCCCGGGGATATCACCAAATCACAGCTTGACGGTATGGCGCTCATGGGAGATGTCAATTTTATTCAGGTGCATCCAACTTTTTTGTACGAGGGTGTCTGGAATCTGGCGATTCTGACCATGATGCTCCTGTATCATAAACACAAAAAATATCATGGGCAGATGTGCCTGTTTTACCTCGGCGGCTATGGCATCGGACGTTTTATCATTGAGGGAATCCGCACAGACAGACTATTGATTCCGGGAACACAGATTGCAGTGTCGCAGCTTTTGGGATTGTTGTTATTTATCTTTTCGGTTGTGATGAATATTGTTCTGAGGATTCGGTTAAAGGGGGATAAAGGTTGATGACAAAAGAAAAAATTGAGAAACTGATTTCACAGCTTACCTTGCAGGAAAAGACAGATCTGATTCATGGGAATGGTTTTTTTACCACAAAAGGTGTGGAGCGGCTTGGTATTCCGCCGTTTAAAACCTCAGATGGTCCGCGCGGCGTGCGAAAGGATTTCGGCAATGATTCATGGAGAGAGGTGGGACTCAGCTACGATTATGTGTCTTATTTGCCCTGTAATACTGCGCTTGCGGCAACTTGGAACAGGGCGCTTGCACATTCCACCGGAAAGCTGCTCGGCAAGGAGGCAAGAGGACGCGGCAAAGATATGATACTGGCGCCGGGAATCAATATTATGCGCTCACCGCTGTGTGGGCGGAGTTTTGAGTACATGGGGGAGGACCCTTATCTTGTCTCGGAGCTTGTTGTTCCTCTGGTACAGGGAATTGAGGAGAATGATGTGTCGTCGTGCGTGAAGCACTTTGCCGTGAACAATCAGGAGACGCGGCGTCTGGATGTGGATGTGGAGGTCAGTGAGCGTGCACTGAGAGAGATTTATCTGCCTGGCTTTGAGGCAGCGGTAAAAAGAGGCAAGGCAAAAGGTGTCATGGGCGCTTATAATAAGCTGCGTGGAACACACTGCTGCCATCATGAGTATCTCTTCCATGAAATTCTGCGTGGGGAATGGGGCTTTGAGGGTATCATTGTGTCGGACTGGGGCGGTGTCCATGACACAAAGGAAGCGTTGATGAGTGGGCTTGACATGGAAATGTCTGTCACAAATGATTTTGACATGTATTATATGGCTCAACCGCTGATCAAACTGATCGAGAGCGGAGAAGTGGATAAAAAGACAGCGTTTGCCAAGATTGATGAGAAAGTCCGCCACATTCTGAACGTGATGAACGAACTTCACATGCTTGACGGACAGCGAAGTGCGGGCGGTTATAATGACTATGCTGACAAGGCGTCACTGCGTCAGACTGCGCGGGAATCCATTGTCTTGTTAAAGAATGATAAAAACATACTGCCGCTTGACAGGAGGAATATCAAGAAGCTGTTGGTGGTAGGAGAGAATGCCAACAGGCGGCACGCACCCGGCGGCGGGAGCGCTGAGATCAAGGCATTGTATGAGATCACGCCGCTCATGGGATTTCAGATGCTTCTGGGCGGCAATACGGAAGTCATCTATAAACCGGGATACTATAATGAAGATAACGGTAATATCTGGGCAAGTACAGGAGACAGCGAAAATGGACAGGCTGACAGTCTCAATCAGGACAATGTAGAATCCCCAGCGCCGGTGGCAGCTGAGGTTTCGCCAGAACAGAAGCAGCGCCGGCAGGAAATGAACAAAAAATACATGCAGGAGGCGCTGGAAGCGGCAAAAGAAGCTGATGCAGTCATCTTTGTGGGCGGATTGACGCACGACTATGATACAGAGGGGCAGGACAGGGCGGACATGAAGCTGCCCTATGAGCAGGACAGGCTGATTGTGGAGCTTTTGAAAGTAAGACCAGACACAGTGGTGACAATGGCGGCGGGCTCTCCCGTGGACATGAGCATGTGGCTTGATGATGCGCCGTCGCTGATCTATAGCTGGTATGCAGGTATGGAGGGCGGTATGGCGCTCGCGGAAGTGATTTTTGGTGATGTGAATCCGTCGGGACATCTGCCGGAAACTTTTCCATTTCATGAGAAGGACTGTCCGGCAGTGGTTCTCGGAGAATTTCCGGGTGGTGACAAGGTGCGCTACGGGGAGGATATCTTCGTGGGCTATCGTTATTATGACACGTATGATGTGCCAGTCGCTTTTCCGTTTGGGTATGGTCTGTCCTATACGGACTTTGTGATGACAGGGATTCGTGCAGAGGTTGTGGAGGACACGGCGGAGAGCACGGCGGTGAAGGTGAGTTTTGATATTTCCAATATCGGGACTCGTGCCGGGGCGGCGGTCGCACAGATTTATGTAGCAGACAAGTATCCCAAGATCAAAAAGGTAGCAAAAGAGCTTCGGGCATTTGAAAAGATTTATCTTGAAGCCGGGGAGACGCGGGAGATTTCACTGATGCTCGAGCGGGAAGCCTTTACATATTATGATGAAGAAGCGCATTGCTTTCGGGCAGATGCAGGCAGTTATATGCTGATGCTTGCCAAAAATGCGGAGGAAATCGTAGATATCACAGAAATTGAATTAAAAATTTAACAAGTTCCCCTATGCGATTTGTGTGCATATGATAGAAAAACGCACTTTGCTGTATAGGGGGAACTTTTTATGGTGAGCTACAAGGAACTGAGAAAAAAAGAAGTCATATGTATCAAAGACTGTAGAAGGCTTGGACATGTATGCGACTTGGAGATTGATGAGTGCAAAGGCTGTATCTGCAAAATCATTGTTCCCGGCTGTAAGGGCTTCTGGTCGATGCTCACCGATGATTCGGTGATCGCCATTCCATACAACTGTATCCGTCAGATTGGTCCAGACCTTATTTTGGTGGATATTTAAAGGGTTGAGGCAATTGACATCGGCGGGAACATCACTTATACTAAAGCAGGAAGCCTTGAACAAGAAGCATTCGGAGGAAACAGTATGAAGTGTCCGTTCTGTAATTATGAAAATACAAGAGTGATTGATTCCAGACCTGCTGAGGATAACTGTTCCATACGCAGGAGACGGGTGTGTGATGTGTGCAATAAGCGGTTTACAACTTATGAGAAAGTGGAGGCGATCCCGCTTATAATTATCAAGAAAGATAACAACAGGGAAGCTTATGATCGTGCAAAAATTGAAACGGGAGTTCTGCGCGCCTGCCATAAGCGTCCAGTCAGCACGGATCACATTGAAGTGCTGGTGGATGAGGTAGAGGCAGATATTCTAAACTGTGGGGAGAAAGAAATCAGCAGCCGCATCATCGGGGAACAGGTTATGAATAAGCTCAAAGATTTGGACGCAGTGGCATATGTCCGCTTTGCGTCCGTATACCGCGAATTTAAAGATATCAATACCTTTATGGACGAGCTGAAAAAGGTGCTCGACAAATAGAAAGGTTGGAGATTGGGAAATAGTGTCAGTACGGCATGAAAAGAAAGGCGTTTATTGGGAAATACCAATAGGCGCCTCTTTTACACAATATGGGATTGAAGTATCATATAGTTTTTAGCGCCGAAATAGCCTTTCGTCTGGGGATGTGATTTGCTGGTGTGCAGATTGCCCGCGCCGGGAGATTTCATAGGAGAAAAATAAAAATACAGTCTTTTATTTGGGAAAGGCACTTAATAGCAACGTCATTCATACAATAGAATAAATGAGTCCCGGGGGCATTTCTTGAAGACCTTTGAGCAACCTTTATCAGCCAAGGAGGAGACCGAGTACTTGGAAATCATGAACGGCGAGGATTTGGAAGCAGCCCATAGGGCAAGGCAGATTCTGATTGAGAGAAATCTGCGTCTAGTGGCGCATGTGTCCAAGAAATACATGGGATGTGGGGAGGACATGGAGGATCTCATATCCATAGGCACCATAGGGCTTATCAAGGCAGTGAATACCTTCAAGGCAGAGAAGGGCAGCAGGCTTGCCACTTATGCGGCAAAATGTATCGATAATGAACTGTTAATGATGTTTCGTGCAAGAAAGAAGGTGACGCGGGAAGTATCGCTGTATGAGCCGATCGGTAAGGATAAGGAAGGAAATGAGATTAATTTGATTGATGTCTGTGAGCAGGAGCAGCGGGATATCGTGGAGGATATGGATATGGCGGCAAAGCTGCGCTGTCTGTCCCGCCTGATGGAGGAGAAGCTTGACAACAGGGAACGTGAGATCATCAAAATGCGTTATGGTATCCTTGGAACAAGCTTCACAGGAGAGGAGATGACACAGCGGGATATCGGCAAAAAACTGGGCATATCCAGAAGCTATGTGTCCCGTATCGAGAAGAAAGCGCTCGGAAAGCTAAGGGCAGGACTGAAAGAAGAGAATTTGTATTAATTTTTACATTTGGTGTGCTAATTTTTACATTTGCGTTGTAATCCTTTGTTTGGTGTGTTATATAAAGTACAGTTCTTTAATATCATAACCAAGGAGTAAAAAAGGATGTATAGCAGAGTGATTACAGGCGCTATCCGCGGCATTGACAGCGTGCTTGCGACAGTTGAGGTGGATGCGTCAAAGGGAATGCCGGGGATAGAAATGGTAGGGCAGTTGGACAATGCGGTGCGGGAGGCGAAGGAGCGCGTCAGAGTGGCGCTTAAAAATGCCTTTGTAAATATACCACCCATGCGTATTACTGTCAGTATATCGCCCGCGGAGATGCGCAAGGAAGGTGCATCTTATGATCTGCCAATCGCGGTTGGCATTCTCGTATCAATAGGACTGATACCGGAGGAGGGAATCCGGGATACGCTGATACTGGGCGAGCTGGGGCTGGACGGAGCAGTCCATGCTGTCAGGGGTGTGCTGCCAATTGTACAGAAGGCAAAACAGGAACACGTCAAACGCTGCATTCTGCCGATGACAAATGTGCGGGAGGGTGCGGTCATCGATGCGATTGAAATTATCGGGGTGGGAAGCCTGACAGAGACAATCTCATATCTGAGGGAGGTGGAGGAGCGCAAGGCACAAAAGATAGCGCCCGCAGAGCGCACCTTGATTGAAAGCTTTGGCGGAACAGATACCAATGTGGATTTTGCTGAGATCAATGGTCAGGAGGCAGTGAAACGCGCAGTGGAGGTGGCAGCAGCAGGATTTCATCACATGCTGATGATTGGACCGCCCGGATCTGGTAAGACCATGATTGCCAAACGGATTCCAACCATTTTACCAGATTTGTCTATGGAAGAATGTCTGGAGGTTTCCACGATATACAGTGTGGCAGGTCAGCTTGGCGACAGCGGCGCCCTCATAACAAAACGTCCTTTTATCGATCCGCATCATACCATTTCTGAACAAGCGCTCGCAGGCGGCGGGCGGATTCCCAGACCTGGTGTGATCTCGCTTGCCCACAGGGGCGTACTTTTTATGGACGAGCTGCCAGAGTTTCGCCGCAACACGATTGAAATACTCAGACAGCCCCTTGAGGACAAGCAGATTCATATCGCCAGAACCTATGGAAGCTTTGTCTATCCAGCCGATTTTATGTTGGCGGCAGCGATGAACCCCTGTCCGTGTGGTTATTTTCCAGACAGAAGCCGCTGTAATTGTTCAGAGGTGGAAATTAAAAAATATCTTTCAAGAATATCAGGTCCTGTATTAGATAGAATTGATGTGGTGACAGAGGCGCCGCGGGTGGATATACACCAGTTGTCTGCCGCTGGGGGACAGAATGAGCACAGCGCTGTCATTAAAGCGCGCGTTATGGAGGCAAGAGAGCGCCAGAGCCGCCGCTATCAGGGAACAGGCTATCGATTCAACGCAGAGCTGCGCGCAGGCGATATTAGGATCTTCTGCAAGCTGGACGCAGACGGGCAGGCGATGATGGAGGAAATATTTACCATAATGAATTTATCGGCGCGTGCATATCATAAAATTATCAAGGTGGCAAGAACGATTGCGGATTTGGAGGGGAAAGAGGACATCCGGACAGAACACATTAGCGAGGCGGTATGTTACAGAAGGAATGACAGAAAGTACTGGGGGTAAAAAATTATAAATAATGAAGTGTTAGAGCAAAAAGTATATGCCTGCTGGCTTGACACAATCTATTGGATATCCAGCCAGTCAAAATACAGGCTTCTGGATACAGCAGAAAGTGTACAGGGAGTTTATCGAATGCCAAAGGAGCAGTTGGAGGCTGTCTTGGGCAAGAGGGGCTGTGAGCGCTTTATGCAGCACAGAGAACGCTGCAAGCCGGAAACAGTGTGGAGTTATCTGGCGCAAAAGGGCGTCTCTTATACGTACTGTCAGGCGTCAGATTTTCCAAGGAGGCTCACAGAGATTCCGGATCCGCCCTTTGGGCTCTTTTACAAAGGAAAGATTCCAGCTGATAATGTGCCTGCGGTAGCGATGATAGGCGCAAGAAAGTGCAGTGAATATGGCAGATGTATGGCAGAACAGTTTGCAGCAGAATTTGCATCACGCGGCATAAATGTTATTAGTGGTATGGCGATGGGGATAGACGGGATCAGCCAGAGCGCCGCGCTGAAGGCAGGAGGCAGTTCATATGCCGTCTTAGGGGGCGGTGTGGACATCGTGTATCCGAGAACGAATGAGACACTCTACACACATCTTGTCAAACAGGGCGGGGTCTTGTCGGAGTATCCGCCCCAGATGGAGCCAAGACCCAGCCTTTTTCCGCCAAGAAACCGCATTATCAGCGCACTGTCCGATGTGGTGCTTGTCGTGGAGGCGCGCGGGAAGAGCGGAACACTAATCACAGTGGATATGGCGCTGGAACAGGGACGGGAGGTATACGCGATACCAGGCAGGTGCACAGACAGCCTTAGTATGGGCTGCAACAGCCTTCTTCGTCAGGGCGCTGCTGTGGCGACTGTGCCAGAGGATATTATCGAGGATATGTGCTGGGAAAATATTTTGCCAAAACCGACCGCTGGCACAGCGTCAACAAAAGTTTTGACAGAGAAGCTGTCCACCGCAGCACAGGAAGTTTATGCTGTGCTGGATACACTGCCATCCACGCAGGATGAGATTGTCACAAAACTTAGAGCGCAAAAAAGCATCTGTACAATAACACAGATTTGTCAGGGACTTGTGGAGTTGGAACTAAAAGGTTTTGCGGTATGTCATAACGGACAGTACAAAAGTATATGCGTTTTATATTAGTGTTTGAAAAATATTTGGCAGATTTACAAAAATTTACTTGCCACCGTTTGAAAATTGGGTTATAGTGGTGAACGTAAGTCAAACAATACATGAGTGGTCAAGGGGTAAGGTATGGCAAAGTATTTAGTAATCGTGGAGTCACCGGCGAAGGTGAAGACAATCAAAAAATTTCTGGGTGCAAACTACGAAGTGATGGCGAGCAACGGACATGTGCGTGACATGCCTAAGAGCCAGCTGGGCTTTGATGCGGAGAATGATTATGAACCCAAATATATAACAATTCGCGGGAAGGGAGATATCCTTGCAAAGCTGCGCAAGGAAGTGAAAAAAGCAGATAAGATCTATCTTGCAACGGACCCTGACCGCGAGGGGGAAGCGATTTCATGGCATTTGTATAGCGCTTTAAAATTAGAGGACAAAAAGGTATACCGCATTACCTTTAACGAAATTACCAAGAATGCAGTGAAGGAGTCTTTCAAGAATCCAAGGGAGATTGATATGAGTCTCGTAGATGCACAGCAGGCGAGGAGAATGCTCGACAGAATGGTGGGATACCGCATCTCGCCGCTTTTGTGGGCAAAGATCAAGAGAGGACTCAGCGCGGGAAGAGTACAGTCGGTCGCACTGCGCATCATCTGTGACAGAGAGGATGAGATCAATGCGTTTATTCCAGAGGAGTACTGGACGCTGGATGCAGCGCTGAAAATAAAGGGAGAGAAAAAACCGCTGATGGCAAAGTATCACGGTATCGGTGACAAAAAGGCAGAAATCTCCTCTAAGGCGGAGATGGATAAAATCCTAAAGGAGCTTGAAAACGCACAGTTTGAGGTGACAGACATCAAGAAGGGAGAGCGCGTCAAGAAGGCGCCGCTGCCCTTTATTACCTCGACACTTCAGCAGGAGGCGAGCAAGGCGCTGAATTTCTCGACTCAAAAGACCATGCGTCTGGCACAGCAGCTGTATGAAGGCGTAGAGCTCAAAGGGCAGGGCACAGTCGGTCTCATTACCTATTTAAGAACAGATTCCACCAGAGTTTCCGACGAGGCAGTGGCTGCGTCCAAGGACTATATCACGAAAAATTACGGCGAAGAATATGCGGCAGAAATCGTAGCGGAAAAGAAAAAAGATCAAAAGATACAGGATGCCCATGAGGCGATTCGTCCGACAGATATTAGCAATACACCGGCAAATCTCAAAGAATCTCTGAGCAGGGATCAGTTTCGGCTGTACCAGCTCATTTGGAAGCGCTTTACGGCAAGCCGTATGACACCGGCAAAGTATGAGACGACTTCCGTAAAGATTGATGCGGAGGGGCATCGTTTTACCGTATCTGCGTCAAAATTGGTTTTTGACGGATTTATGAGTGTGTACAAGGAAACGGATGAGGAGAAGGCAGAGGCAAATACACTGGTGAAGGAGATCACAAAGGATACGGTGCTGACGCTCGAATCCTTTGATCCGAAGCAGCATTTCACGCAGCCGCCCGCACACTATACAGAGGCGTCTCTTGTCAGAGCGCTCGAGGAGCTTGGCATCGGGCGTCCGAGTACCTATGCGCCGACTATCACCACCATTTTGGCAAGGCGGTATGTGGTCAAGGAAGATAAGAATCTCTATGTGTCTGAGCTTGGCGAAGTCGTCAACAGTATGATGAAGGACGCGTTCTCGTCGATCGTGGATGTGAATTTTACAGCAAATCTTGAGGCGCTGCTCGACAAGGTGGAGGATGGTGCGATGAACTGGAAAACAGTCGTGGCAAACTTTTATCCCGATCTCGACAAGGCGGTCAAGAAGGCAGAGAAAGAGCTTGACGAGGTGGAGATTGCGGATGAAGTGTCAGATGAACTGTGTGATGTGTGCGGGAGAAACATGGTGATCAAGTACGGACCGCATGGCAAATTCCTTGCCTGTCCGGGATTTCCCGACTGCCGAAACACCAAGCCCTATTTTGAGAAGATTGGCGTGACCTGCCCGAAATGCGGCAAGGAGGTTGTGATCCGAAAGACCAAAAAGGGCAGGAAATATTATGGCTGCGAGGCGATACCGGAGTGTGACTTCATGGTATGGCAGAAGCCTTCCAAAGAGAAGTGCGAGCGGTGCGGCGGCATTATGCTCATCAAAGGAAACAAGCTTGTCTGTGCTGACGAGCAGTGTGGTTTTGTAAAAAAGATCGAGAATGAGCAGAAAGCAAACTGAGTTGACTGAAAATTTTATGGCAGGGATTCAAATGTATTGAATTATAGTTCATTGATAAAAAATAGGTGAAATTGTAAAGTATTCTTGAATTATTGACTGGAACTATTGAAAAATAAATTTTCCTGTGTTAAACTTTCTATTATATAAATGGATTCTGTGCGGAAGATCAAAGAACAGAAGGACATGGAGGTTTACTATGGGTAGCGTACAACTATTGGATAAAACAAGAAAGATCGGAAAACTTTTACACAATAATAATTCCAGTAAAGTAGTTTTCAGTGATATCTGCAAGGTAATCCGGGATATTGTGAACTCAAATGTGTTGGTGATCAGCAAAAAAGGCAAAGTTTTAGGTGTAGGAAACTGTGAGGGTGTGGACGAGTTAAAGGAGCTTGTCGAGGAGGATGTTGGGGGATTTATTGATCCTATGTTGAATGAGCGGCTTCTCGGAGTGCTCTCCACGAAGGAAAATGTGAACCTTGCAACGCTCGGCTTCGAGAGCCCGGATATACGGAAATATCAGGCAGTCATCACGCCGATTGAGATTGCGGGCGAGCGTCTGGGAACGCTGTTTATCTATAAATGCAATGAACAATATGATATTGATGATATTATTTTGTGCGAGTACGGTGTGACGGTGGTCGGTCTTGAGATGCTGCGCGCTGTGAGTGAGGAGAATGCGGAGGAGAGCCGCAAGATTGCAGTGGTGAAGTCTGCTATCTCTACCCTATCCTTCTCGGAGATGGAAGCGATCACGCATATTTTTGATGAATTAAACGGCACAGAAGGAATCCTTGTCGCAAGCAAGATTGCAGATCGTGTGGGCATCACGAGGAGCGTGATTGTCAATGCGCTGCGCAAGTTTGAGAGCGCAGGCGTGATAGAGTCGCGTTCATCAGGCATGAAGGGAACTTATATCAAGGTTTTGAATGATGTGGTGTTTGAGGAAGTGGACGCGCTCAAACGGCAGCTCAACCAGTAAATTGGTTAAACAATATAT
>CAMWJQ010000080.1 GCA_947174615.1 uncultured Lachnospiraceae bacterium | reverse complement strand
TTTTTTTAATGTTACGGCGCCCCCCCTTATCTACACGATCCTTATCGTCGGCAGCGTCAGTAGTGTTTAAGCGACATATATACCATCGCCAATACTTCCGCCACTGCCTGATACAATTCTGGCGGCACCTCCTGCCCAATATCCACATTGGCGTACAGCATACGGGCAAGCGGTTTATTCTCCACGATCTCCACATGATTTTCGCGCGCAATCTCCTTAATCCTCTGCGCCACCAAATCAGCTCCCTTTGCAAGCACCACCGGCGCTGAACCGGTCTCGGCGTCGTAGCGGATTGCGACTGCGTAATGTGTCGGGTTCGTGATCACGACATCCGCTTTGGGCACATCCTGCATCATACGCCTGCGGGACGCCTCCTGCATCTTGCTTCTGATTTTCCCCTTAATCTGCGGATCTCCCTCTGCATTCTTATACTCATCTTTCACTTCCTGTTTGGTCATCTTGATGTCATTTTTAAACTTATAGCGCTGATAAAATAAATCCGCAAATGCCACAATCATAAAGACAAGGGAAATCTTGAGTCCCATATTAATCACGACATTGCCAATCACCTCAAGCGCCTGATTGAGCGGCATTCCATAAAACTGAACCAGATAAACCCAGTCATCCTTCACCGTAGTGTATACAATCGCCATGATTAGTATTATCTTGACAATAGACTTCAGCAGCTCGATGAGCTTACCTACAGAAAAAAGCCGCTTCACGCCTGAAAGCGGATTCAGCTTGCTGAATTTAGGTTTTAAAGGTTTGGTCGTAATCTGAAACTTGAACTGCATCATATTGATGCCGATTGCAATAATCAGACCGACGATAAAAAAAGGAAGAAGCTGTTTGAGCAGCTCTAACAAAATATTATTAATCAGGACACTGTAGTCCCTTCGCACAATATTCCCTTCCCAGTAAGTCGTATAGGCTGGCATCTTTTCATAGATCTCGCCAAACAGCTTCATAAAATTCTCACCCATATGACCAATCCAGAATTTCAAGATCAGGAAGAGTGCGATAAGTTCTACACCGTTTGACAGCTCCTTACTCTTAGGAACTTTACCGTCTTTACGCGTATCTGATTTTCTCTTTGAAGTTGGCTCCTCTGTCTTTTCGCCGCCGGGACCATCCGACCCAAAAAATTGCAAATTATATTCTAATATCACATCATGCCCTCCACCATCGAAACAATCATCTGCCGCATCTGCGTGGTGATAAAATTGCAGACATCAGGAAGCAGTGTGACTGTAACCATTATGACTGTAAGTCCCATCAACAGTTTGAGCTGGATACCTACCGAAAACATATTCATCTGCGGCGCAAGCTTTGCCAGCAGCGCAAGCACAATATTCATCAGCGTAATGCTGGCAAACACCGGCAGACAAATTCGAAAGCCTATGACAATATAATCACTCAAAAATGTAATCAGCGATTCCAAAAGCCTGTTTGTGTCAATCACAGCTCCCCCAACCGGTATCAGCGTGAACGTCTCCATCAACGCTGCAATCAAATACCTGTGAAGTCCTGTTGTATACAATATCAGCAGTACACCATACTGTAACATCATACCTGTGATGGATGCCTGCTCATTTGTCGTCGGGTCAAACATATTTGCCATGGAAAGCCCCACTTCCATATCAATGATTCTTCCTGCAAACAAAACAATGGAAGTACACATCTGGGCTGCCAAACCAATCAGCAGACCCACCGACACTTCCTTCAACACGACTGTAGAGAATCCAAGTATTGTATTGTATTCAGGATAACTATGCGCTGGTCCAAAATTATACATAATATAGGTCACAAACACACTTAATCCTATTTTTACATTGTTTGGCACACCCTTCGTACTAAAAAATGGCGCCGTAAAGACAAAAGCGGATACCCGCACAAGCACAAACAGAAAATATTCCAGCTCAGACATGGAAAAAGAATAATTCACCATACTGTGCAACGCTGCTCCCTTCCATTATCTGATATACAGCGAAAAATCCTGCCATAAATCTGTCATATACGTGATCATTTGATTTAACATCCAGTCACCCAATACCATCAGACATAGAAACATTCCTACGATTTTGGGCACAAAGGTGAGTGTCTGTTCCTGAATCGATGTGACTGTCTGGAATATACTGACACACAAACCAATCACCAGTGATACGATCAATGGCGGCGCCGCTGTCTTTAGAATTACAAACAACCCTTCTTTGACGATATCTGTAACCATTTCTGTCGTCATTTGTTCAACACTCCTTTTTTCCTGTCAAGCAACATCATACATCAGTAAAATGTCCGAACAAGATATACAATTACCAGATTCCATCCATCTGCCAGCACAAACAGCAGAATCTTAAACGGCATGGAAATTGTCGTCGGCGGCAGCATCATCATACCCATACTCATAAGAACTGATGCCACTACCATATCAATCACAATAAACGGTACATAAATCAAAAAGCCTATGATAAAGGCTGTGCGAAGTTCACTAATAATAAAGGCCGGAATCAATACAGATGTTGGCACCTGATTCTGACTCTCACCATCCCATGCAGTATTGGAAATCTGCATAAACGCATCAATATCCTTCACCTGCGTCTGCTCAAACATAAAAGTACGCATCGGATCTACCGCAACCTCAAACGCCTCCTCAAATCCGATTTCTCCTGCATCATATGGCACAATCGCCTCTGTGTAAACTTTAGCAATCACTGGCTGCATAACAAAGAACGTAAGAAACAAAGAAATCGCAATCAATACCTGATTGGGCGGCGCCGACTGCGTATTTAACGCCTGCCTTGTAAAATGCAATACGATCAAAATCCTTGTAAAAGATGTAATTGTTACCAGAAGAATCGGCACAACTGCGAGCGCCGTCAAGATCAGCAGAATCCTCAATGTGCCGCTGAGTTCTCCGTTTCCATTGTCATATTCGATCGTAAGGCTATTGGCAATATTTAATTTTTTCAGCTCATCACCTGTCTGGTCAGAACCGGGTTCCCGAATGTTTGTCCGTTCCTCATCCTCCTGCCGGTTATCCAGAATCTGCTCCGCAGCGGCTCCATCATCCTCTGTTGTTGCGTTAACCACAACCATATCTGCCAGAAATATTGTCACCACCATGCAGAGCATGTATACAATCTTGCGAAGCTCCTGCCCGACATTGTATGTTCTGCTCTTATTCTTCATATCATATTATCCTTATATCCCGCCACACACCTGCAAATCTAGGTTCTACGACTGTTTTCTAAATTTGTCTAATATTTCCTTAAAATTCATATTGACTGCTGTTTCTGTCTCTGCTTTATGAAATGCCGAGATCTCTTCCTTCGTCAGTTCTCCTAGCAGCGTGACCGTGTCCTTGCAGACGATATAGCAAAAATATTTTTCACCTATTCTCACAACCTGTATATATTTGGTCGGCGCGATTTTAAAAGTTTCCAATACCTCCACATTAGATCCTGCAAGCCTCCCTTTTTGAAGACCTGCAGTGAGCTTTGTGGCAAAATATGTAAGAGCCAATACAAATATGAATATCAGTGTTACTGTCAATAATTGTCCAATAGAGTCAATCTTCTTTGATGCCGATGATAAAAGCATATTCCCTAGCCTACAACCTTTTTAACAGCCTCTAATACACGTTCCGCCTGAAAAGGCTTTACGATAAAGTCTTTTGCTCCTGACTGAATCGCCTCAATAACCATCGCCTGCTGTCCCATCGCTGAACACATGATGACATTCGCTGCGGGATCAATGCCTTTGATCGCTTTGAGCGCCTGAATACCATCCATCTCAGGCATTGTGATATCAAGCAGAGTCAGATCCGGTGACGCCTCCTTGTATTTATCCACTGCAATCTTACCGTTCTCTGCCTCAGCAGCGATCTCATAACCATTCTTTGTAAGAATATCCTTAATCATCATTCTCATGAATGCAGCATCGTCTACGATCAGAATTCTCTTTGCCATAATAAACCATGTCCTTTCTATAAAACAAAACAATTATTGAATATTATATTCATTTTTATTTAATTATTTCCATAATTCTCACTCCAAAGCTCTCTTCGATGACAACCACCTCTCCCTTCGCAACGAACTTTCCATTTACAAGCACGTCAATCGGTTCACCGGCAATCTTATCAAGCTCTATAATAGTACCCGGGGCAAACTCCAGAATATCTGAGATCGATTTGCTGGTTCTTCCCAACTCTACTGTTACCTCCAGAGGCACATCCCTAATCAGTCCAATACTTTCAGCACTGACCATCTCACCCTGTCCTTGTGCAAAATTCTGGAACTGTGCAGGCTGTATGTTCACATTCGGCATACCATAGCCCTGTGGAGGCATTCCCATCTGCGGCATACCATAGCCCTGTGGAGGCATTCCCATCTGCGGCATGCCATAGCCTTGAGGAGGCATCCCCATCTGTGGCTGCATTCCCATATCCATACCACCCATAGGCATTCCCATCTGTGGCTGCATTCCCATATCTGGCGCGGGCGCCGGAGTCGGTGCAGGAGCTGCCGGTGCGGGCGCCGGAGTCGGCTCTGCGGCAGCGATGGAACCCATCTGCTGTGCCATAAAAGTCTCGTAGACAGACTTGGCAAAATCAAGCGGATACAGCTGCATTAATGTAGAATCTACCAAATCGTCAATCTGCATTCTAAATGAAATCTTGACAAACCTGTCCTCAAGGAACGGTGAAAGCTCTCTTGGTTCTTTTGAATGTAAATCGACAAGACTTGCCTCTGGCGGACTGATATCAATTGTCTTGCCAAGCATTGAGGACAAAGAGGTCGATGATGAACCCATCATCTGATTCATCGCCTCAGAAATTGCACTTAAATGCAGATCGCTGAGTTCTCCGTCCACATTCGTACCATCGCCACCCATCATTAAATCGGTGATCACCTTTACGTCATGCTCTTTTAACACTAAAATATTGGTGCCATTCAATCCAACTGTGTATTTAATCTGGATAAATACACACGGTCTTTCGTAATCATTGAGCACATCCTGCCAATTACACATCTCTACAACAGGTGTTGTAATATTTACTTTTCTATTAACAAGTGAAAAAAGCGTCGTTGCAGAGGTACCCATGCTAATATTGGCTACCTCTCCGATTGCATCCTTTTCTATATCAGACAAATCTTCTCCTGCCGAACTGCCTGCTGTAGCCGTCGCAGTATCTGCTCCGGAATCTGCTGACAAATCTACACCGTTCAACAGCGCATTGATTTCGTCTTGCGATAACATGCCATCCATTGAATTATTCCTCCTCCCTCACAACTGATGTTACTCTTACTGCATATGCCTCTTTGCTTGCGCCCGGCACAGCACTGAACTTCTTAATATCCCCCACATACACATCCAGTTCATCATCAACCTTAGAGTCAAGCCGTATGATATCTCCCACTTGTATATTCACGAAGTCGTTAACTGTTATGACACTCTTTCCAAGCACTGCCTTAACAGGAACATCCACTCTGCGTATCATCGATTCTATAAACTGCTCATAATCCTCATCATCCATCTTCTGTAGGCTTGAATACCAGAATTTCGTATTTAAGCGGTCCATGACAGACTCCAATGTGAAGAAAGGAAGACACACATTCATTAAACCTTCCACCTCGCCAATCTTAACGTTCATGGTCACAAGCGCCACCATGTCGCTCGGTGAAATAATCTGGGCAAACTGTGGATTTGTCTCAATCCTTTCAAGATACGGATTGACCTCAGCCACATTTTTCCACGGCTCCCTGAGAAGCTGCATACAGATCACCATAATCCGCTCTATAATGCTCATCTCGATCTCTGTAAAGTCCCTTGCCTTCTCGAGCGCCTCACCCCGACCTCCAAGCATTCGGTCAATAATCGCATAGCCAAGTCCGCTTGTTAATTCCATGATAATCGAGCCAGGCATCGGTGAAAAATTCACAACCGTGAGCAATACGGGATTTGACAAAGCATTCGAAAACTCTGCAAACGTTACTGTCTCAGAACTTGCCACACTCACCTGAACATTTTTTCTAAGATATACAGGCAGATTGGTTGATAAAAGTCGTCCATAATGATCAAAAATCATGTTCAAAGTTCTTAAATGCTCTTTTGAGAATTTTGCAGGTCGAGTAAAGTCATAGTTTTTGGCTTGCCGCTCGTCCTTCTCCTGCATATCCTCCACGTCAAGCTCTCCTGAGCTCAATGCCGCCAGCAAACTGTCTATTTCGCTTTGAGATAATACCTCTCCCATGTAGTTAATCACCCCCTACATATTAAATCATCTTGCTTGTAACCATTTTCACTCCCCCTGGTTACAGATTTTGCTATTTAATTATACAAGAAATTATATGAAACACTGTAAATAAATGTAGAACCGAAACGTTCCTGAATCTTTGCAAGCATCTCTGCCTTGATCGTCTCAGAATCGCTTCTTGCCTCATCCACAGTATAATTGCCCATTACCGCAAAGACAATATCCTTGATAATACCGTCCATATCCGCCATCGTCTCGGAATACTTCTTATAATCAGCATGCTTCATATCCAGTGATAATGACACACTGCCTACAGCATAATGATCGCTGTCATCCTCCCCCTTCTTCAAAGGTATCGTCAGCTCGCCTGATACATTGTGAACCGCTGTATCAGCCATTGATACGGTCTGCGCAGCACTGGCTTCCGGCAGTCCATTGATTTCGATTCCGACAAGCGACGCAATATCAGCGACCAGTGCAGCTGTCTTTTTGGACGCGCTTGATACACTTACCATCATGATTGCTGACAATACAATGTTGACAACAAGCAGTGCCAGAATAATAATTGATAATAGATTCCGTCTCATTTTGTTTTCCCCTTTCATTTATGAGCGCTTAATGCGTTATATATTTTGATCTCAACCCGTCTGTTCTTCGCTCTTCCCTCGGGCGAAGTATTGTCGGCAATCGGCATATACTCGCCCCTGCCGGAATGCTTTACCATACCTGGGTCAAGTGACGCATTTTCTTTTAAGTAATTGAACACTGCCAATGCCCTGTAACTGCTGAGCACATCATTGTTCTCATACCTGCCTCCATTCAAAGGAACGGAGTCCGTATGTCCCTCAATCTCAATCTCTGAGTCCGCATACTTTGTGAGAAGCACGCCAATCTTATTCAGCACTGGTATTGCGTCCTGCTTGATCTCGGCTCTGCCTGAATCAAACAAAAACGCGCCGTTTAATGTAAGCGTTACAAAATCCCATTAAAATCTACTTCTACTTTATCAGCCATCATGCTCTCGCTGATTGCTTCCTCTATCTTCTCGGCAAGCTCCTCCGAAAGCTTCATCTTTTCTTCTTCCAGCTCTGCAATTGCTGCGCGCAGAGACTCAAGCTCCTCCTGCGTCATATCAAGCTGAGCAGCCGCCTCCTGCAGCTTATCCTCCGCAGCGCCGCCTGGTTTGGTCGGATCAGGCTCATTCGTGTCGGCTTCCGCCGTCTTGCCGCTTGAATTGACGTATTCGTCGAGCATATTAAGCTGGCTCACGCCGTTGCTCACCAAGATACCGTCTCCAACCGCCTTGGAACCAGCCTTAAAGATACTGATAGTTGACTGAAAAGACTTTGCAACCTCCTCGAACTTTGCCGCATCAACCTCTGACATCGAAAACAGCAATACGAAGAAGCACATCAACAGCGTCATCATATCCGAGAATGTGCTCATCCATGGCGCCGGGGTTCCGGGTGGGAGCTTAAATTCTTCCTTTTTCTTCGCCATTAAGCTTCACCTCCACCGCCGCCTTCATCCTGTGAAGGTCTTTCATTAGGTGACAAGAATGACTTCAATTTTTCTTCGATAACACGAGGGTTCTCACCTGCCTGAATGGACAGAAGCCCCTCTATCATAATCTCTTTTGCCTGCATCTCCACGGTATTATTTGCCTGAAGCTTGTTCGATGTAGGTGTACACACCCAGTTGGCAAGCATGGAACCATAGAATGTTGTGATCAGCGCAACACCCATCTTAGGACCGATTGATGTTGGGTCAGACATGTTGTTCAACATACACACCAGACCAACCAAAGTACCGATCATACCCCATGCAGGACCCATGGCACCCATTGTATCCCAAAATCCGGATCTCAGTTTGTGTCTGCTGTCAATGCTGTTCATCTCCGTCTCAAGGATTCCTCTGACCAGCTCCGGGTCTGTACCATCGACAATCAGCATGATACCCTTCTTCATGAAATCATCTTCAAGATTTCCAGCAGCTTCTTCCAATGAGAGAAGTCCTTCTTTTCTCGCAACATTCGACAGCTCGATAATTTTTGTGATCATCTCCGGAACATTGACACTGACCTGCTTGAAAATCAGTGTGATACTCTTAAGACCACCCACAAAGTTCGCCATACTCACTGACATCATCGTCGCGAAGATCGAACCACCAAAAGTAATGAGCGCTGATGCCGGATCAAGAAAGTAACCGATACCGCTGGCACCACCTGCAGACTGTATCATACCGAATACAACCAGACCAAAGCACACAAGCATTCCCACCAAAGACGCTATATCCACTTTTACACACCCCTTTTTCATAAGTTTGAGTTTTAAACAGTCACAGTATTATATCTGTGTATCGTTTTCTCCATATGTATATAATACTGTAAGGTTACATAAATTGCAACAATTTTCTGAAAAATTTCTGAAATTCTATCAATTTACGACTCCCTGGCTTTTCATGTATCGGATGCTTTCACCAAGGTTTCTGCATTTAGAATTTCCCGAAAATAATCCTGCCTTGTTAATTTTACTAAATTTTTCACTTCATGTCTACTCTCTTTGACGATAACTTTTTTTCCATCGGTTAACGTAATAACTGTATCCGGAGTCTCCTCTACTGTCTCAATTAAGTTGGAGTTCAAAAGAATCTTTACACCGTTGATTTTCGTCAATTCGATCATATCACTGCGCCCCCTTTCCGGTAAAGGTAATCTGTTTCCCATGCTGCATGCCAAACTCTGCCAGCTTATTCTTGTACAGCTCAAATTGGTCTGTCTGTCCCGTCTCACTGTAAATCGCAAAAATTCTGGTATATGCATCAAAAACATCATCGCCGAGCAGCTCAAAATCCGCCGCATCGGTTATTTCTGTCAGAAGCCCGATCGCCGTCTCATAATCTCTGCACATGTGCGCCGCCTTGCCAAACAAATACCGCTGTCTGGTCGTCTTCAGATATGCTCTGTTGATGTCCAGCAGCCTGTATGCATCTTCGGCATTTCCGGCTTTGATCAGGCATTCGGCGTAAGATTCCAGACAGATGCTGAGAAATCTTTTGTCTGGATTACGGTTCAGCTCCAGACTCATATCATAGGCCTCAATCGCTTTCTCATATGCGCCCAGAATATAGTAAGACTGTCCTATTTGGAAGTAGACATAATCATCCATTCCTTGTGTTTCACCCAGAGAATTTAATAAAAGTTTTAGATTTCGTTCCTGTTTTTTTAACATTTCCTCTCTTGGAACATCATACCCATAATGTTTGACTGTTATGGGCAAATGAAAGGTTTCCAGCATAATTTCATCATAATTATCCCATTTTTTAGGTGTAATCTGCTCATGTATCCGAAAGTGGTATTCATAATAATTTCGATTGTAAAACCGCGGCACCTCATCAATCTGGATTTGTTCCTTCTGAACTCCGCCCTCCACCACAGTATGAACATTTCCAATCTCCATCACACCGACATTTTTAGGATATTTCTGCATGCAGGTGCGCAGCTTTGCCACATCAATCTCCTGCACATACTCATCACAATCCAATATCAGTATCCAGTTATTTGAAGCTTTAGACACTGCATAATTTCTGGCTGCGCTGAAATCATCACACCACGCGAAGTCAAACAGCTTGTCTGTATAACGCGCCGCAATCTCCTTCGTGCGGTCTGTCGATCCGGTATCCACAACGATCACTTCCATATTATACCGCAAAAGCTTTCTGAGGCACTGCTCTATGTACTGCTCTTCGTTCTTTGCAATCATACACACACTGACTGGTATCCCTGCCATAATCATATAATCCTTTCTATGTCCTATAGCCAAAAGCATAGGGCGGTCATGCCGCCCTATCGTCTGCATTAAATCTTTCCGCTATTCCTATTCTAATGGCACTAGCCCTTTATATCCTAACACTTTAATAATTGCATTGCCTTGTTCTTCAATCAATCGGAACTGGTGCTTGCTTTTGTAGAGTCCGTTCTTCACATCGCTGGCAACTGTCAGCAGACATGCTTCCAGCTTCTCATAGTTATCCTGTGCTTTATCTGCATTTAGCTCGAACATGCCAAACCTTGAGTTGACTTGCGCCAATTCTTCTTCGGTTTTCGTCATTCGCTTATCTAGTTTTGATATGGCTGTCTCGATACTCGTCATTCGTTCGTTCAGTTTCGCAAACTCCGTCATAATTAATTTCATATTTTCATCCATATGCTTTTCCTCTTTCTTTCACTTATGCAATCCATATTGATAGTATATCATAAAACGGGGACTATGAAAAGACGAACAGCGTAAAATTAATGTACTATTCTTTCTACTTCCTCAGCTTCTTTAACTGTACCTCTCGAATCAATTACTATTTCCGCTATTTAAATTCCCTATATTTAACAACATCTTTGGTTTCTCCTTCCCTATAATTCGAACAACAAGAAAAAAATACACATAAAAACCAGGCAGACTAACCTGCCTGATTTTTAAAAAAGAATGGCGAAAATTTTTAACCCTATTCACTTTTATGCCACTCGCCTATCTTAAGCAGCTCATAAAAATCTAATTAATCAACTATAATTTCTGATACTTCCATTGTTATTCTATTTGTTGTTGAATTCGTTGTTGCAACTCGAACTCTATATATTTGGTAAGGCTCTACAAACTCAGATGTGCTTAAAGACGATGCACCTTGAACATAATGTCTCCCTACAATTGTCCAGCTACCATTTGAATTCATCTTTTCTATATAAAATGTATTGCCGCTGGTAGGATGAACAGTTCCATCATATGATGTAAAAATTACACTTAATTGTTTTGCAGTAGGGATAAAAGTTTTACTAATATACGGATTATGAGCAGAAACTTCTACGTAATGAACACTAAAAATCAGTTTCGAAGTTACGGTTCTAGAACCTGTTACACTATCTGGTTCTGCTGCGTATACCGAAGCGTTTGGTAATACTATCAATATAAAAGCCAACACAAAAATAATAATATTTTTTCTTTTCATTATGTATTCCCCTTTCATTCGATGAGCTGCTAATACATATTTTACTACTTTTTTAGTTATTTATCAATGTAGTTGTAACGGTCTCTGATACACATCTCCGAGCCCACGAGACCGTACTAGATCTCGTATGCCGT
>CAMWJQ010000079.1 GCA_947174615.1 uncultured Lachnospiraceae bacterium | reverse complement strand
TATTTTTATAAACTGCATCGACTCTTGAGTTCTTCCCATCTGTGGTCAATCTCCTCCTGAAATTTTCCGATGAGTTCTTCATGTTCATTCTTACACAAATGTTTAAATCTTCTCTGTGGTTTCAAAAAATCTTCGATAGGCAGTTTATTCTTTGGCTCATAGTTCAAAATCCACTTGCCCTCTATCACTTCAAACATCGGCCAATAGCAGGTATCTGCCGCCAATTTACAGATCGTCATCATCTCACTCGGCTCATATCCCCATCCTCTCGGACACGGTGACATTACGTTCAGAAATGCTGCTCCCGGCGTGTAGATCGCCTTCTGTGCTTTTGTGTACAAATCCTTAAAATTCGATGTAAAGGTACTCTGCCCTACATAGGGAATATGGTGCTCTGCCATGATGGCAGCGAGGTCTTTTCTGACCTGTACTTTTCCTGCGGATACGCTTCCTGCTGGCGTCGTCGTTGTGTCTGCATACTGTGGTGTCGCCGACGAGCGCTGTGTCCCGGTATTCATATATGCACCGTTGTCATAACATACATACACCATATCATGTCCGCGTTCCATTGCGCCTGACAATGACTGAAAACCAATATCATATGTACCGCCGTCTCCGCCAAAGGTGATAAATTTAAAGTTCTCCTTGATCTTTCCCTTTTTCTTTAACACATGATAGGCTGTCTCCACGCCAGAGAGCGTCGCACCTGCATTCTCAAAGGCGTTATGGATATAGCTGTCCTCATAAGCCGTATAGGGATACATAAACGAAGATACCTCGAGACATCCCGTCGCATTGCCGATGACTGCCCGATCTCCCTCCTCCAGTGCCCGGAGTACCGTGCGCACCGTGATTGTGCCGCCGCACCCGGCACACATTCTATGTCCCGGCGCCAGACGTTCCGGTTTGCTCATGACTTCTTTGAAATTATATGTTGTCTTTTCCATGCTCTCTTAGACCTCCTCTGACTGTGCACTGCGCAAGCCTATGTACTCATACATCTCCGTCACCACATGCGTCTTTGCGATCATTTCAAGATTGTCATAGACCTTCTTAAAATCAGAAACTGTAATATCCCTGCCGCCAAGACCATAGAAATAATTCACCACATCCGCGGTGTTGTGCGCCTGATACATTGCCGCACGCACCTCCGCGCCAAGGGGACCGCTCGTTGCCGCAAACATCTCGCTTCTATCCATGACTGCCACCGATTTTACATGAGAGAGCGCCTTTGCAATCTCCTCCTCCGGAAAAGGTCTGAATACTCTGATTTTAATAAGTCCGACTTTTTTCCCTGTCGTGGCTCTGATCTCCTCGATTGCTGCCTTGCAGGTTCCAGCTGCAGAGCCAATGATTACGACTGCGTACTCAGCATCCTCCATCTGGTATTCCTCAAAGAAACTGTACTTGCGACCTGTCATCTCCTCAAATCTGGCTGCAACCTCCAAAATCACTTCTCTCGCACTGCACATCGCCTGCCGCTGTGCGCGCTTTGTCTCCATATAATAATTGGAGACAGCATAAGGTCCAACCGCCATGCGCTCTGTCTCATTCAACAGATAATGCTCTGGTTCATATTCACCGACAAACTGCTTTACTTTGTCATCCTCCACCAACAGAATATTCTCGACGCCATGACTTGTGATAAATCCGTCCTGACACACCATGACCGGCAGATGAACCCGCTGATCCTCTGCAATCGGAAACGCCTGTATAAAATTGTCATAGACCTCCTGATTGGACTCTGCATAGATCTGTATCCAGCCAGAATCCCTTGCCCCCATGCTGTCTGAGTGGTCTGCATTGATATTGATTGGACCAGACAATGCTCTGTTCACCAGCGCAAGCACAATCGGAAGCCTGTTGGAAGCCGCCACATAAAGCTCCTCCCACATCAATGCCATACCACAGGATGAGGTTGCCGTAATCGCTCTGGCTCCTGCTGCCGACGCACCGATGGTAGCACTCATCGCACTGTGTTCGCTCTCCACATGGATAAACTCTGTATCAATCTGACCATTTGCAATATAATTTGCCACATACTGTGGTATCTCGGTGGATGGTGTGATCGGAAATGCCGGCATCACATCCGGATTGACCTGCTTGATCGCATATGCCACTGCCTCGTTCCCTGATAAACGTTCTCTGACTGCCATTTACTTTCCCTCCCTCATACTGATCGCGCCAAACGGACAAACCTTTGCACAGATACCGCAGCCCTTGCAATGATCATAATCAAACTCTTCTCTCTTCCCTGCTGTCACCGGTATTGATGAATCCGGACACACAGGTGTGCACAAAAGACATTGTTTACACTTATCACCAGCCCATATGGGTGTTGCCGTCCTCCACTCTCCTGTGCAGAAATCCTTTGATGTAGCCGCCTCAAAGATTTTGTTTCCCTCTGTGATATCCTGCCACGGACTCTGTTCATGAATCCTATCATAAATTTTATCGCTTGCCATGTTGTACCTCCCTGCCTTCGCCTGTATCTTTACACTGCCGCCTTGAACGCCAGTTCTAATGCCATCATATTTCCATCAATCACTTCCGGCTTCTTTGCAAACTTATGTTGAAAAGAGGCTTTCATCTCCGCGAGAAACTCCTCTCTCTCCATAATCTTTGACACTGCCACCGTCGCGGCAAGCATCGGCGAATTAGGGTAATTCTTCCCAAGTGCTTTCATGGAAATCTCCTTTGCATCAACTATGTAAACTGCCCCCTGATAACCGTGCAGATGCTCCTCAATCTCCTCCTTGCTGCGCGTGGAATTAATAATGACAGCACCCTTTGGATTCAGCCCTTTCGTCACATCAATGCTGTCGAGCAGGCTCTCATCCACTACCACCACATAATCTGGTTCATAGATATTGGAATGTACCGTGATCGGACTTGCGCTGATACGGTTATATGCTGTGATTGGCGCCCCCATACGCTCCGGTCCGTATTCTGGGAATCCCTGCACATATTTTCCTGTCTTGAACGCTACATCTGCCAGCAGCAGTGCAGCCGTTTTTGCGCCCTGTCCTCCGCGCCCATGCCATCTGATCTCTACTGTGTCTTTCATTTTATCTAACCTGTCCCTTCTATACATATTATGATACACTGGTTGTCACACGAAACTCAATATCCCCCACACTCAGTATATCATTGTTTTCCAATTCCATCAGTTCATACGGCGGTATCATGATACCATTCACCAGTGTGTGATTCACACTTTTTAAGTCCTGTACAAAGTATTTATGATTCAAATTTGTAATCAGACAATGCCTGCGGCTGACTGCCCTGGAATATTCTGCCGTGATTACACCGTCTGCTACCGCAGCATTTCTGCCAATCAGAAAATCCTCACTGTCTATCAAAAACTCAAGCTCCCTGCCTTTCCCGCGATACAGCAGTCTCAATATGATATCCTGCTGATGCTCCTGAACCCACTGCATCGTCTCTGACACACCGCCGCCCATGTGTTGCAAACGCTCCAAGGCTTCCTCCTGCGTCAGCTCCCCCAGTTTCAACATCAGTACCAGCTTCCTGAGATACTGCTGCCCGTCAGCCGGCAAATACGATGCAATGCAGGTCATGGTTTCCTCAAACTGCCCACGCCAGCTCGCGCCATCTGCATATCGAAGCTCACCTGTAATCGGGAGGATTGCTGCCTTGATACACCCATTACCCTTGTCATAATACAAATTGTCATACTTGCACCAGATGCACTCCTTCTTCAAAAATCCATTCTCTTCGACTTTCATATTTAGAAAAATCATCCCGCACAACAGATTGACCAAATCCTTTTCCTCAAGCTTAGGAACAATGTCGCTGAGCAAAACCAGCGACTCCCCGTCTGCCTGATACACCAGTTTTTCCCTGCCTCTTTGGTTTATTCTTGTGAAGGGCAGCATTTGGTCTATGTGCTCCTGTTCCAGGATTCGGCATCCAATCTCAAAAAACGGATCGCGTTCCTGAAATAAAAAGGCAATCTGCTTCTCTTTAGCCTTAACCAGCATGTCTTGTATCCTCCATATCATCTTGTTGTCTTTTCAATATCCGGATTGAGTCAATAATATTTTCAAAAATATGTTTGTTTGATGCCCATTGATTCTCCATACACTGAATCGTGATGACAAGCTCCCTTCCCTGATAACTGCCCAGCAGAAATACATTATAAAAATGATATCCTGTCACGCATGATGTATATTGTATCTCCCCAAAAACTCTCCTGTTGATTGTTCTTCGAATAATGTGCCTGCACTTAAAATGACAGACATCTCTATGAAACCCTTTGTAGTATTCATTTAACTGATTGTTTAGGTTCTCTTCTGTCAGATCTGCCCCGCCTCTTGAAATATGGATCACAGTCTTTTTATCCTTTGACAGCCAACTGTTCTGAGATGATAGGAAGGATTCTGATGGTCTAATATCGGATGGAATCATGATCTCCACCCCCTCACCATATAGACGGTATTTTTTATATAACATTTATGGAAAATCCTCCCTGTGCGCAATCGAAAACGCTGTCACAAGGTGTGACAGCGCTTCTTGAAAAATTTAAATTACTCATCGACGCTATAGTTTGGTGCCTCTTTCGTGATATGGATATCATGAGGATGGCTCTCCCTGAGGGCTGCCGCAGAAATTTTCATAAACCTGCCATTATTCTTGAGTTCCTCGATCGTCTGTGTGCCACAATATCCCATACCAGAACGGAGACCGCCCATCAGCTGAAATACCGTGTCCTCTACATTTCCCTTGTAGGCAACGCGTCCCTCAACACCTTCTGGTACAAGCTTCTTGGCATCTGACTGGAAATAACGGTCCTTGCTCCCGTTCTCCATGGCTGCGATCGAGCCCATGCCTCTGTACACCTTATATTTTCTTCCCTGAAACAGCTCGAACGTCCCAGGGCTCTCCTCACATCCCGCGAAGATGCTGCCCATCATACACACGCTTCCGCCTGCTGCAATCGCCTTCGTCATATCGCCGGAATACTTGATGCCTCCGTCTGCGATAATCGGAATATTGTACTGTTTTGCTACTGCGTATGAATCCATGATCGCTGTGATCTGCGGGACTCCGATACCTGCCACAATACGTGTCGTACAGATAGATCCCGGACCGATACCAACCTTGACTGCATCCACCCCAGCCTCGATCAACGCCCGCGTGCCTTCCCCTGTCGCAACATTGCCTGCGATAACCTGCAGCTCGGGATACTTTTCTTTAATCATTTTCAGGCATCTCAACACGTTTTCGGAATGTCCGTGCGCACTGTCAAGCACGATGACATCCACCTTTGCCGCCACAAGCGCCTCCACGCGCTCAAGCACATTCGCCGTGATGCCGACGCCTGCACCGCACAGCAGCCTTCCCTGTCCATCCTTTGCCGCGAGCGGATACTTGATCGTCTTTTCAATGTCCTTGATTGTGATGAGTCCCTTGAGATTATAATTGTCATCTACAATCGGAAGCTTCTCTTTTCTCGCATCAGCAAGCACTTTCTTTGCCTCCTCAAGCGTGATGCCTTCCTTTGCGGTGATAAGTCCCTCAGAAGTCATGGATTCCTTTATTTTCTTCGAATAATCTGTCTCGAATTTCAAATCACGATTCGTAATGATACCGACAAGCTTTCTGCCCTCGGTGATCGGAACACCCGAAATACGGAATTTTGCCATCAACGCATCTGCGTCCCCGAGTGTATGATTTGGAGTAAGTGAAAAAGGATCTGTGATAACGCCATTCTCTGAACGTTTAACCTTGTCTACCTCTTCTGCCTGAGCTTCAATAGACATATTCTTGTGAATGATACCGATACCGCCCTGTCTTGCCATAGCAATCGCCATTCTGTGCTCTGTAACTGTATCCATGCCTGCACTCATCATAGGAATGTTCAGTTTGATTTTCTTGGTCAACCATGTTGTCAAGTCAACCTGATTGGGAATGACCTGTGAGTAGCTTGGTACTAATAGTACGTCATCAAAAGTAATGCCTTCGCCGATTATCTGACCCATTTTTCTTCCTCCTGTACATTGAAAATTTTAATATATTATTAAATATTTAGAAAATATTTTTAAAATTATACTAAAGCAGACACAGCTTGTCAAGCACTTAATCTGTAAAAACTTTTCTAGGTGCAATCCCTTTGATCGTATTCGCAAAATCTTCCGTCAAATTCATCAAAAACTTTTGACTTCCCTCATAATAAATCCAGTACAGCTTCTCTTCTGGCAGATCATGACCTGCACTTAAATCCGTGACCTTCGTCTGACGGTTCCTGTAGGAATCCAACTGATGCGATTTTTCAGGCGCCATGATCTCTATTTTATTGACATCGATCGTCAGGAGCTTCTTCCTTCTCGTCTTTGCCATGATCTTGTCCACTGAAATCTCCTTGTCCAGATACAGATACTCAAATTCGATATCCGTCCACTGGAATATAAAATAGTCAAGTACGCCCAATATTACAACGATGATAAATAAAGTGATCTTTCCAGTCATCAGCGTGAGAAACCCTGCCAGTGCCGTCAGTGCCACACACGCCGCACGAATCAATGCCTCCTTCGCTCCTTTTTCTCTTTTCACCAACAGTTCCTTATAGCTTTCATTCATAATGTAATCCCCTTCTTCATTTTATTATTACAATAATACCTTATATCGCAGAATAATTCAATGTAATATTCCAGCTTTAGAAAAAATTTATAGTGTGTTGATTGACATTTGCCATCATTTACATATATGATAGTCATTATGAAGGATGGAGGTGTTATCATGGAAGTCTACAACAAAAACCGCGACAAAAACAATTCGCTGCACGATGAGATTCGGGAACAGAATGCCAAGCTAAAGGACGCCCCGCTCAAGGAAAAACTGGCATATTTTAAAGAATATTACCTAAAGTCTACCCTTGTGGTCATCATCATACTGATCCTTGTGGGATCTATTGCATACTCCATGCTGACAGCGCCCTCCGATACCGCCTTTGCCGCCTTTTTCTACAATGACACAGGAAATTCGTCCGGCACGGAACTCATCGATGATTTTGTCAAACATCTGGGTATCGACATCAAAGAGCATGACGCCTACATTGATGCCTCCATGTATTATACTCCTGACAGCACAGACATGAATACCTTTATGGCGCTGGAAAAGACAATGGCTGTCATATCGACCGGCGAACTGGATGTTGTTGTGGGCGATGCGGACACGCTTGATTACTTTGCGCAAAGCGAATGTCTCCATGACATCACGACAGTTCTGCCCGATGACCTGCTCGCTAAATTCGAGGACAGGCTGTACTATGCCAAATACGGTGAATCTGAAACACTGACTCCTGTCGGCGTCTATGTAACCGATGCACCGAAACTGAAGCAATACGGCTACTTTGCAGGCATGAAACCCATCCTTGGACTGATTGCCAATGCGAACAACCTTGACAATGCGATTGAATTTCTGAGATATATTTATATGGAAACCGAGTAGGGGAATTCTCTTCTCCCCTGCCTGCCGCGTGCCCTTGTGCCGTCTCCGCTGCATGGAGCTGTATACAAAAAAGGATATCATCTTTCGATATCCTTTTACCTTTTTATTACCAGATCAGTTTCTTCCACTGCTCAATCTGCTCCTCTGTCATAAATCCGTTGGATGTTCCAACAAATCCAATTTTGTATGAGGCAAACAACAGTGCGTTTTTGATCGCTTCCTTGGCATTCTTTGTCTTGACATAGTAATGCATAAACGACGAGAATAGCGCATTTCCGGCACCAATCGTATTTACAATCTCATTCGTCTTGACAGGTCTGTACTCTATCATGCTGTTATCCTCTTTCGTGTAGAGAATCACGCCTTTATCCCCGATTCCCATGATCACAATCTCCGGGTCATATTTCTCCTTGCACTCCTTGATACAATCATAGTGATCGCTCTCAAGATCATCATCACTGATATACAGTACATCTGCCGCCGCCAGAAAATCTTCTTTGTTTGCGATCTTCTCTGCCCTCATGCTGCGCACATTGACAGCAATCGGCTTCTGATACTTCTTGGCAAGCCCTATTATCGGACGACAAAAATTACAGTTTGACATGAGAATCATATCTTTATCCTGTATGCGGCTCTCGAGCAAATCATAATCATACTCTACATGTCTGATATCTTTGACATCTTCGAACGTCTGCTTCATCCCTCTGCTGTAGAGAATCACCGACGTGGGCATTCCATCCAGCTTCGGCAGCACATAATCTGTTTTGAGGTCCACATCATACGTTTTCAAATACGCCTCAATCTGGCGCCTGGACATACTTCTTGACACCATGCTCATAAAGTCCACCTCATTGCCAAGCCACTTCAGCGCCATTGCCTCATTGAATCCCGCACCACCAATCCCAGAATTGACCAAGTCCGGGATACTCTCAAACTGTTTATACGGAACTGGTAAAGTTTCAACCTTTACAATTGTTTCCATTTGTACAAACCCTGCAACCATAAATTTACTCATAAGCAACCTCCTTCATTCCCTCTTCATTTATTTATACTCATTTTAACATATTTTTTGACAATTATATATATTTTAATTTATTTTTTTGAAATTTTTTCGTGAAATATGTTAAAATATCTATATCATAACAAAAAGGAGAACATATCAATGAAAGAACAGCTTTATACCATTCCCTTAAACGACGCTTTTGCCGCCAATGACGAGTGCCCCTTCTGCTTCATCGAACAAAAGTTAGAACAGGACCTTCTCGACTTCACGCTCGGCTCCGGCTCCTCGTACATGGAAAGCGATATCCGCGATCTCACCGACAAGGAAGGCTTTTGCCGCTACCACTTTCTGAAAATGTACCAGTACGGAAATACGCTCGGAAACGCATGGATCCTGAAAACGCATTTCAAAAAAATCAATGAAGAATTTTCCAGCGAGGTCAAGAAATTCAAGCCCGCGAAGCTTTCCTTTATGGATCGTCTCAAACGCTCCAAGGAACTCAATAACACCATGACTGCATGGACCTATGAAAAGCAGCGCTCCTGCTATATCTGCCGCCAGTATGAGGACACTTACGCCCGTTATCTCGACACCTTTTTCTATATGTACAAAAAAGATGCCGATTTTGTCAAAAAGCTGAAAAGCAGCAAAGGTTTCTGTATCGTTCACTTCGGTGATCTGTGCCAGAGTGCAGTCGAGAAATTAAACCAGAAGCAGTGCGATGAATTTTTTAACATCGTGTTCCCGCTCATGGAAAATAATCTCAAACGCCTTGAGGAGGATGTTAGCTGGATGGTGGAAAAGTTTGACTACCGGAATGCAGACGCCGACTGGAAAAACTCAAAGGATGCCATTCAGCGCGGGATGCAGAAATTAAAGGGGGGTTATCCTGCCGCCCCCATATACCAGCAAAAGAAATAACTTCTCCAACAATTCAGGTGAGATTCAATGTCATATCCCGCACCAGATCAATATATGCTTTGATCTCCCTGAATATCACATCGGACTCTGCCGCAAGCGCTGTCTTATCGCGTATAATGCCGCTGATGCTGTACTCGAGCAGTCTCTTAATGCGCTCCCGCCTCCCTTTATCAGAGACATTTGCTATCTCTGCTGGCTTTAGATACGCGTCCAGCCGCTCCTCATAGATCTGCCTGGACGCTGCCGTCTTAGCGGTAAGGGTCTGTTCTGGTTCATGCGCTGCCTCCTCCAAAAAGATTGTGAGATATGGATAGCTGCGCCCTACCTTTACCTTGGTTTTGGCAATCTGCTGCATCAGCTCAAAATAATTTGTTTCATTTTCATCCACAATTGTAGACAGCTCTAACAGCATATATTTGACACAATAATCATATACGAAAACGTAGATGCCCTCTTTGGAGCCAAAATAGTGAAACCAGAGTCCTTTGCTGACACCGACGGTCTTTACCATATCATCCGTGCTGGCGTGTTTATATCCGTTTTTAGCAAACACTTCAATCGCGCCGTTTATCATGCGGTCCTGTTTCTCTCTTGCAAGGTCAAAAAATTTATCGTTCATCTGTACCTCCGTATTGTGTGCACGCCCATGCTGCACTCATTGATTACATCAATAGTAACATAATTTTACAAAGGAATCAACAAACACCGTCCTATCATTTTTCAGCAAATTTTACATAATCTCTTTTCATTTCCATAAAATAGTATTAAAATAGATTTATCTAAAAACAACTGCAACAGGAAAGGAGAACCACACATGGCTAAGAAATTTAGCAAGCTTGTTTTATTCAGTGCCCTCGTCGGTGCTGCAGCTGCAGGAACTTATTATTATCTTCGAAATAAAGAAAACGATCCTGAGGACGATTTTGATGACTTTGATGATTTTGACGATTTTGATGAGGATCTGGATGATGAAGATTTTTCCTCGGACTCCCCAAGTGCCGCTGGCAGCAAAAATCATCCATATGTTCCTATAGACATAGACAATGCAAAGGAAATCATTGGCGAGAAGGTGATCGAGACCCTTGACAAGACCAAAGAAAAGATTGAGCACTTCAATGTATCAGAGAAAATTGACAAAGCAAAGGAAATTATCGGTGAGATGACATCTCCCGCCGTGGAGCCTGTCTACACACAAGTGGATATGTCCGCAGTGCCAGCCGCAGATGACGGCACATCCTCTGTGCCCGATGATAATACAGCATCTGTTTCCTCAACCTACACTGAGTCGAAAACACCGGTGAACACTACCGTAAAATTCTTTGATGACTCGGAATCAGAACCTTAAAATAGAGAGAGCATACGCTCTCTCTATTTTAAGGTTCTGAATAATTATGTACGTTATTCTTCAAACAAAAACGCCTCCAGCTGCGCTACTTTTGTAAAATACACATCACTGTTTTTTTGCATAAACTCGCGGATTTCTGGAATATCATTTGACCAGCCTGCTCCGACAAACGGCACGTTATAGGCTTTCGCCATATCATAACCCGGTTTTAAATCGTCAATCACAACCATTTCTTCAGGTTTGATCCCATATTCGCGGGATATTCGCTCCAGCGCATATGTGCTGGGTTTTCTCTGCTCAGGAGGACACTCCCACCCAAAAATCTTGTCCGGCAAAGGGAGATGATTTGCTTCATAATCCTTTCGGATATTATAATCATAGGAATGCGATACCACACACACAATGCCGCCTTCCGCTTTCTGACGCGCTATGATTTCACGCATTCCGCAGTATGCCTTTGCCGTATGTCCCGATACATAGTTTCTCCAGCATTCGACCTCCACCTCTAACTCTTCGTCGGTCATGCCTAATTTCCCGACGCAATAAGGCACAAACCCGGGATCAAAATTCTCCCGGAAATAGTCATCAAGCGAGATGGTCACTCCTGGTCTTAACAGTCTAAGCGCCTCAAGAAATGCCGGATAATGGATTGTGGCAGTGCTGTTGACTACTGTATCATCATGGTCTAAGATCAGACATTTATATCTCATTTTGTCTGTTTCCCTTCTATATATAACGTGATTAATTATTGCCTATAAGCACAAGCGATCAATGACCAT
>CAMWJQ010000078.1 GCA_947174615.1 uncultured Lachnospiraceae bacterium | reverse complement strand
ATTCATGCTGCCTGCCACAAGCACCGTTTCCGCCGAAACGTTCATATAACGGAATGTTACGGTATTTCGCTCTATTGCGGGACTTACAAGCGGCTCTGCGCTCCATCCAGTCCCGTTTGCCTCATCCACCCATGCCCATACTTCATAGGTTTCACTTGTGAACTCAGATGCTGGAATCTTAATGTCACCTGTCTGGCTGCCATTCTTGTTATTGAAGATAATCCCCAATTCCTCTGATCTTTTAACATTGGGAATTTCTACGATATAATAACCATCCTGGTCTTTCTCTGTAACATCGATTCCCGGCCATACTGTACCATCTATGCCACCGCCCCAGTGATGCAGCGCTACTTCTTCCCATCCAGTCACATTCTTAAAATGCGCCTTGACTGTCACGAGCTCTTCCGCATCTGCTGTCATCTGCTCAGTCTCGGTTTCTATTTCAGTTTCTGTTTCGGTTTCTGTCTCCGCAGTCTCAGAAGTTTCACCTGCCTCTTCTGTCTCTGCAACAGTCTCCGTCGATGTCTCGGTCTCGCTTGAGCCGACAGTCTCTGTCATTGTTTCGGTCTCACCTGGCTTCACCGGCTCACTTGGTGTTTCGGTCTCGCTTGGCTCGACAGTTTCTGCCGGTGTTTCGGTCTCACCTGGCTTCACCGGCTCGCTTGATATTTCGGTCTCGTTTGGCTTCACCGGCTCACTCGGTGTTTCGGTCTCGTCTGTTTTGACGGTCTCACCAGACCCTTCCGCTTCAATCGCCGGAACCGTTTCACTTCGTTCTTGTGGTTTGCTTTGCGCTTCCTCACCCTGCTCGGGTTCACTCTCTGCAGTCACCTCATTGGCTAGCTCTGTCTCACTCTCTGCTGCCCATACAAGCGCTCCCTGTGCAGGCTGTACATTGGTCAGTACCATCGCAAACACTAAGAAATAACTAAGCAAACTGCTTGCGAAGCTGCGCTTCCTCTTATTGATTTTACTTTTCTTTTCCATACACTCAACCTTCCCTCGAAAGATATTGAAATTCTCTATGCAATTTCCAAATGCAATTCGTTGAATCGATGCATTAACTGCTGTCTTTTTGGCGCATGTACATCCCTCCCCTCTTTTCTCGAAATGTGATTTATAAATACAATTTTTAAATGCAATTTCTACGAGAACGCCATCTTACTTATTTAAGTTTAAAATCACTGTCCCGATATTAAAAAGATTACTTTTTTATCTTATTTCCCATTTGTGATTTTGTCAATAGATTATCGAAATTTCCCGAAAAAATATCGTTTTTTAAACAAATTCCATAAATCAAGATGATTCAATATGTGCAAATATTCTAAAAGATATGCAGATTTCGTAATATCGCCTTTCACTTTGTACATATACATAGTACATTTTTCCATCCGTCAAAGCGTTTACTTCAAGTTGACACTGTTTATCCATCGAAACTGTCTGGCTTTCGTAATACAAAAAGCAGCAGAGACTGCTATCCCTGCTGCTTTCACAATTACCACTGCATCTTCTTTGCAATAATTTTAAATTTGCCTGTTTTTGTTCCGCCATACTCGCCAAGACCGTGAATTGTGACCTTTGCTGTACCCTTTTTGATGTTCTTCGTGTACCCTACGATTTCATATTCATCTTCTTTCAAAGTTTTCGGCGTGCCATTTTCCCAGATCGTCACTTCTAAGTCTTTCTGCTCCAGCGTAATCTCCTGTCCTGTATACTGTTGAGGCTCTATGTTGATCTTCGCTTTGGAAAGACTCTTATCATTGGCAATAATCCTGAACTCTGCTGCTGCCTCACCTTCATAATTGTTCTTACCTTTGAGAATTATCCGAATCTTTGTACCTACTTCTGGTTTTTCTTCAACTTCTCCGCCATTCTCCAGCAAGAATGATACGACATCATAGTCCGTTCCTTTTTTCAAGGCTTTTCCATCCAAATCTGTCACGGTCAACTTCGTTTTGTTATATTTCTTTGCATCCTTTTCAAGAACATCAGCGGCAGACCATGTGAGTGATTTTAGGTCCTGTTTCCCGACTGCGAAAGTGGTTGTGACCGTTCCCTTGTAATTGCCCTTGCCCTTGATGACCACGCTGGCTGTTTGCCCAGCTTTCTTGTTGTTTTTGTAAGAAAGTGTATAATCAACACCCTGTTTCAATAGTTCTCCGCCAAAGGATGCATTTAAATCGGCATCTGTCAGTTTACTTCCGCCCTTTGCATAGGGTGCTGTGATGGTGTCTGCATACTTGAATCTATCCTCAGCATTTTTTTGAATATCATATGCTGCTATCTTGAATGTTTTCTTTACGGTTCCTGTATACCCACCCATTCCTTTTACGATCACAGATGCAGTGCCTGCTTTCGTATTGTTTTGATACTCTACCGCGTAATCACTTGGTTCAAGTCCATCAATCTGCACTTCCGGTTGGTGTGCCGTTCCTGTATATACCAGACCATCTGCTCCACTTAGATGAATATTCTTTGCCTTGAGCGGTGTTCCTAAGATTTTGAAAGTAGCTGTATTCTCTCCTACAAATTTTGCTCCGGTTCCCGTGACAATTACTGTCGCTGTCTGACCTGCTGCCGTATTATTACGGTACTCCACTTTATAATCGCTGTCTTGCGTCAATGTTTTCCCTTTATAGGTTACGGTTACTTTCGGCTCTATCTTGTCACCATTCTGATAGTCAATATATTTCTGGCTCGGAATCTTCTTGATTTTTACCTTGCTCATCACAACCTGTTCTGCGCTTGCAACAACAAAATTGATCTTTCTGCTGCCTTTGAAATTGCCATTTTCTGCTGCTCTCACCTCGATCTCATAGACTCCACAACTGTCATATCCGCCGTTTTGGGCAATGACTGTGTAATCTTTATCTCGTTTCAGCTTCACGCCATTTCTTGTCACCACGGGATTTGGCATAACTGTTTTGGAGCCTTTCGGTTCTGCGACAGCAGGACAAGTTATACTGATATCTTCGGCGTCAAGGTCTTTTTCCAAAATATTGAAAGTTTTCTCAACCTCATTTTGATAATTGCCCTTTCCCTTGATAACAGCGGTCGCTTTGCCTGCGTTGGTATTATCTTTGTATGTAACGGTATAATCCTTATTCAACTGCAATGGAATTTCTCCATCATACACCTTCACCTCCGGGCGCACTGCCTTTCCAGTGTAGATAATATCTTCAATGTCCTCTGCCCAGAGTCCCTCTCTGATTTCAGGCTTTGCCCTAAGACTGTCGAATGCTGCCTGTAAGGCATCCTTGGCATTGTCTACCTCAGTCTGTGATGCATTGGCATCAGCAGCAATATCTCTGGCTTTTTGCAAAGCTTCTGCAAATATACTCCATGTTTCTTCGGTGTAGCTTTCTTTGTTCAGCCCTTCATAGGCGGCAATTAATTTGTTCAGCTCTGTGAAATCTGCACCTGCTGTCTGTAATGGTTCTAAATTGTCTTGTGCTGATTTCAGGTTTTGGTACGCATTGTCCACTTCCTCCTGTTTCGCTTGGGTGTTACCTGAAACTTCTTTGGCTGCCTTTAATGCCTCCATAAATGGGTTCCAGCTCGCCTCTGTGTAGTTGTCCTTGCTCAAGCTCTCACAAACCGCTATTAATTTATTGAGCTCTGTAAAATCTACGCCGGATGCCGTTGGCAGTTCCCTTAACGCATCAAACGCATTCTGCAGCTGCTCTTTTGCATCATCGATTTCTTTTTGTGTGGCATTGGTGTCTGCTGCAGTTTCTTTTGCCGCTGCGAGCGCCTGCGCGAAAGGCTTCCAGCTCTCTTCAGTGTAGTTGTCCTGCCTGAGGTTATCGCAGGCTGCGATTAGTTGATTGAGAGCTGTGAAATCTGTAGATACTACTATTTGCAAACTCTTATATGCTGCCTCTAATGTATCTTTTGCATCATCGATTTCATCCTGCAATGCATCTTCTTTTGCGACTGCTGTTTCAGCATTCTCCAACGCCTGGCAGAATGTATTCCAGCTTTCTTCTGTATATTTGCCCTGTTCTATTTGTTTATATTGTAAAATCAGTTCCTTTAATACCGCGATATTGACCAGATTCTTATATGCCTGTTCGAGTTTATTTTTCGCCACATTAATCTGCGCCTGTGCAGCATCCTCCTTCTCTGCCACAGCCTTTGCATCCGCTAATATTGATGAAAATGCATCCCAGCTATTCTTTGTATAATTCTCTGGATTCTCTTTCTCATACGCTGTTATCAGTTCTTTTAAATGATCTGCATTGGCAGCGCCAGGGATTTCAGTAAAAACTGCACTGACCAGTACCGCTCCGTTTGGCATCATAAAGGTCTCTTTTTGCTCCGTCGTTGTATCCTTGGGATAAGCGAGCGTCAAAATGCCATCCTCCTGTGTCACTGTGCCGTTTTCACTTTGTAAAATCATATTTGCCGCATCTGTCTCCGCCTTGATGCCTTTGCCTGTAATCGTTAATTTGTCCAATGTATATCCATCATCCGGTTTTACTGTGATATCAATCTTCTTGCCTGCAACATAATGTGTACGGCTGACGCTGACAGAGCCAGTACCTTCCTCAATCTCAGTATCCACTGTGATATCATAAATACCATACAGGTAAAAATCATCCAGATCTCCCCAGGCTCCGTCAGGAGCTGTCTCGACATCCATACCAACCACCAGATAATCGCCTTCTGCGACCTTGATATCTGTGATTTCAGGATTTGCCCATCCGGCATTAAATCCCGCGAATGCACACTGCGCTGTCAGCCTCTCTCCTTTCAGATTCCCTTTGCTGTCATACACTTCCACATAGGCAAACTGCTCCTTCTCTCCATCTGCCATATCATCACCTAGGATAAATCCGCCAAATGTGTAGCTGCCCGCCTCAAGATTTCTCACTTCCTGTGATACCGTAAACCCAATTGCATCTGCATTCCAGAAATGCAGCGACCACTTGCCTTCATGCCGATTGTCGTTTGTAGCGCTGCTCGGCTTTGGCATATAACTGAATCCGTCTTTTGCAGTGATAGTCCACGGTGTTGCGGCACCACTTTCAAATCCCGGATTCTGGAGGAGATTTTCCCCTACAGGCTGTTTTACTGTAATCGTATAGGTAACTTCTCTGGTCTCTGTCTTTGTAGAACCATTGTTCAGTTTATATTCACAGACAACGGTACCATGAACAATATAAACTCCTACTTTTTCTGTATCTACCTTGCGCTTATCTGCGGCACTCCAGCTCACTGCATACTCCACACTGCTGCTGTCATTGAAGAATACAGTCACTTTTTCAGGATAGCTTACTTGATCCCCCATCTCGATCGTATTGCTTGGATTCTTTACGCTTGTAATCGCCATCTCTGAAGCAGTTTCTCCGCTTCGGATGTAACTGTATACCTTTGCCGTTGGAAGTGCGTTCCCGAAAAAGTCAAACCATGCCTGATTGTCAACTGCACTGCCTCCAAACCACCTTCCTGCATCCTTAGAATCATATTCATTCGCAAAGCTTGCTGCCCATCCAGAACCATACTTCTCCCAAGTCTCTTTATTTTCGTCCAACAGTTCCTGATTTTTGCCTCCGTCCGCCCTGTAGATATAATTCTTAGAAAGCCATGCCGGCTCCCAGTAAAATACGCCGATTCCTTTTCCGGAAGCAGTCTCGTTGACATCATTGACAGCCCGTATCACTGCCCGGAGTTCATCTGCCTGTCCCTGAACAGAAAAGTCGTATGCGGGATTTTTGTCATTGCTACCTACGCGCACTGTGTTCCCATGACCATCCTGATCGTCCAAGGTTGTCGCCCACGATGTCTCTGCGACCATAACCTTTTTTCCATAGGTCTTTGCAATGTCTGCTAACTGATCTGTCAGATTTTGTGTTGTCCCGTGCCAGAATGGATAATAGGAGCTTGCAAACACATCATAATCTACGTTATGACTGTCCAGATTCTTTGCGAAATTTGCATAATTTCCCACCCGCTCCGGATTGGTAAAGTGTATCGCTACCATGCAATTCTCATCAAATGCTCTGACTGCCCTGCTTCCGGCATTAAAAATCTTTGCAGAATTTTCCCAGTCGGAAAGGGTCACACCACAGATTGAATTGGTTGTCTCATTTCCGACCTGTACCATGCCGACATTGACACCTGCCGCCTTCAATGCATCCAGACTGTCTTTTGTAAAGGTCTCAACTGCCTCTGCCTTCTGATCTACTGTATAGCCTGCCCATTCCTTCGGCTCCTTCTGTTTGCCTGGGTCTGCCCAGAAATCAGAGTAATGAAAATCAATCAGCACCTTCATTCCTGCATCCGTCGCCCATTTACCGATTGTTTTTGCTGCTTCCAGATCATTGTTTCCGCCGCCATAACCGTTTCCGCTGCCGTCAAACGGGTCATTCCACACACGGATACGAACCCAGTTCGTGCCGCCGTCTTTCAAATATTTGAAAAACGCTGCGTCACTTAATTCATTTCCCTCTTCGTCCTTAAAAACGACGCCACTGTTTTTGAGTGAAAGATACGAAGACAAGTCTGCACCTGTGATAAAATCATTGGCAAGTGCAATCTTCGCCACACTGATCGAGCCTGGCGCCAGCACATTTTTCGCGATGCCCAATGCCTCATAGGCTGCCATAATTTCTTCTTTTGCGGCATCTTTTGTTACCTTCTCTGCCTCTGCAAGCGCCGCCGCAAAAGCATTCCAGCTTGCTTTTGTATAGCTGCTTTCCTCATAGCTGCGCGCCTCTGCAATGAGTTCCTCTAACTGCTCAAACGTCCACTCTGTCGGCTCGTCTGGCTTTTCTGGATCAACTGGCTTGCTTGCTGCCTCGTCTGCCTCTGCAATCGTTGCATAGCCAACCATAACGCCGTTTGTATCCCGAATGGCTGTAACGCTGCCATTCAGCAGTCCATTGTAGATTTCTGGATACTTTCCATTATATCCACTGCATTCTATTAAAGCTTCTTTCTTTTCTTTAGAACGGAAAATAGCAAAACTACCAATACTTGAAACGGGCTTGCCAGATGAGAACTTAATCGTTTCATTGGCTGTCACCGTGATATTAAACCAGCCGGAATGACCGTCTACTTCCTCCATTTTATAGACAGGATTCTTGTCCTTATTATCCCAGCCGCCCCATGTTAACAAGGGATTTTTTGTTGTGTCTATTGTCAGGCTGTCGCCCCACTGATAAAATCCGACTTCCTCGGCTGCATTTGCGTCTAAGTCGCCGACATAGAAATTGAGGTTTACAGTTACGTTTTTGTAGTCCTTATTGCCGTCTTCTGGTTCTTCGGGTTCTGAGGTAATCTGGTCAACATATAAATATAGATCATCTATCGTTCCCCACGCTCCCGAACTACTTGAATTAATTTCAAATCCAACGACTAAAATATCACCTTCTGTTACAATAATATTTGAGATTTCTGGATTCTGCCATACTTTCCAGCCTTCCAAAGAGCAAGACTCCCTGTATTCCTTTTTCGGTTCATCCTTCTCTATATCAGCATCCTGAGGATACACTTTAGCCACAGCATACTGCAGATCGCCTTCTGCCGCATCGCCACCCTGTATATAACCTCCAAAAGTGTAGCTTCCTGCCTTAAGCCCAGCTACTGTCTGCACCGCTGTGGCTTGTGTAGGTTTATTGAAATTCAAAGCCTGTTTTCCGCTATGAGGGTCAGCATCTTTCTTTGAGCTAAAACCAGAACTGCTCAATACCCAATTGTTTGTGTAATTTGCATCCTCAAATCCCGGATTCAAAAGACAATTCGTTTTATTGACTGTAACTGTCAGTGTAACATCTTTTGTCTCTGTTTTTTTCGTCGTGCCATCATTCAATGTGTATTCACAAGTAACGCTGCCTTTGACTGTGTATTCTCCTACTTTCGTCGTATCTACTGCATTCTTGTCCTCTTCATCCCACACTACTGGATATTTAACTGTATCACCGCTGTTAAAGGTTACAGCTACTTCCGTAGGATAGGTTAGTTCTTCTCCTGCATCTATAGTAACGCTTGGATTCTTTACGCTTGTAATCGCCATCTCTGAAGCAGTTTCTCCGCTACGGATATAACTGTATGTTTTTGCCGTTGGAAGTGCATTCCCAAAAAAGTCAAACCATGCCTGATTATCAATCGCACTGCCTCCAAACCACTTCCCTGCATCCTTAGAATCATATTCATTCGCAAAGCTTGCTGCCCATCCAGAACCATACTTCTCCCAAGTCTCTTTATTTTCGTCCAACAGTTCCTGATTTTTGCCTCCGTCCGCCCTGTAGATATAATTCTTAGAAAGCCATGCCGGCTCCCAGTAAAATACGCCGATTCCTTTTCCGGAAGCAGTCTCGTTGACATCATTGACAGCCCGTATCACTGCCCGGAGTTCATCTGCCTGTCCCTGAACAGAAAAGTCGTATGCGGGATTTTTGTCATTGCTACCTACGCGCACTGTGTTCCCATGACCATCCTGATCGTCCAAGGTTGTCGCCCACGATGTCTCTGCGACCATAACCTTTTTTCCATAGGTCTTTGCAATGTCTGCTAACTGATCTGTCAGATTTTGTGTTGTCCCGTGCCAGAATGGATAATAGGAGCTTGCAAACACATCATAATCTACGTTATGACTGTCCAGATTCTTTGCGAAATTTGCATAATTTCCCACCCGCTCCGGATTGGTAAAGTGTATCGCTACCATGCAATTCTCATCAAATGCTCTGACTGCCCTGCTTCCGGCATTAAAAATCTTTGCAGAATTTTCCCAGTCGGAAAGGGTCACACCACAGATTGAATTGGTTGTCTCATTTCCGACCTGTACCATGCCGACATTGACACCTGCCGCCTTCAATGCATCCAGACTGTCTTTTGTAAAGGTCTCAACTGCCTCTGCCTTCTGATCTACTGTATAGCCTGCCCATTCCTTCGGCTCCTTCTGTTTGCCTGGGTCTGCCCAGAAATCAGAGTAATGAAAATCAATCAGCACCTTCATTCCTGCATCCGTCGCCCATTTACCGATTGTTTTTGCTGCTTCCAGATCATTGTTTCCGCCGCCATAACCGTTTCCGCTGCCGTCAAACGGGTCATTCCACACACGGATACGAACCCAGTTCGTGCCGCCGTCTTTCAAATATTTGAAAAACGCTGCGTCACTTAATTCATTTCCCTCTTCGTCCTTAAAAACGACGCCACTGTTTTTGAGTGAAAGATACGAAGACAAGTCTGCACCTGTGATAAAATCATTGGCAAGTGCAATCTTCGCCACACTGATCGAGCCTGGCGCCAGCACATTTTTCGCGATGCCCAATGCCTCATAGGCTGCCATAATTTCTTCTTTTGCGGCATCTTTTGTTACCTTCTCTGCCTCTGCAAGCGCCGCCGCAAAAGCATTCCAGCTTGCTTTTGTATAGCTGCTTTCCTCATAGCTGCGCGCCTCTGCAATGAGTTCCTCTAACTGCTCAAACGTCCACTCTGTCGGCTCGTCTGGCTTTTCTGGATCAACTGGCTTGCTTGCTGCCTCGTCTGCCTCTGCAATCGTTGCATAGCCAACCATAACGCCGTTTGTATCCCGAATGGCTGTAACGCTGCCATTCAGCAGTCCATTGTAGATTTCTGGATACTTTCCATTATATCCACTGCATTCTATTAAAGCTTCTTTCTTTTCTTTAGAACGGAAAATAGCAAAACTACCAATACTTGAAACGGGCTTGCCAGATGAGAACTTAATCGTTTCATTGGCTGTCACCGTGATATTAAACCAGCCGGAATGACCGTCTACTTCCTCCATTTTATAGACAGGATTCTTGTCCTTATTATCCCAGCCGCCCCATGTTAACAAGGGATTTTTTGTTGTGTCTATTGTCAGGCTGTTGCCCCACTGATAAAATCCGACTTCCTCGGCTGCATTTGCGTCTAAGTCTCCTACATAATAATTGAGGTTTACGGTTACGTTCTCGTATTTCTTTGTGCCATCAGATGAAGGCTGCTTCTCACCTTCTGCCTCTGCGATGGAAGAATATGATGTTCCACTCTTAACAGCAAGCGATTTTACATCATTTTCAAACAACTTGCTATAAATTGTTTTCTCTGTCCATTCGCTAAATGTAGCAATCTTTTCACATGTTACACCATTATCTGCACTCTTATAAATTTCAAAACCGCCACTCATTGTCTCACTATCAACGGAAATTGCAATTTGATACCAGCCCGAGTATTTCGTCGAAGCTGCTGACAATTTATAAATTTTAGGCGCCCATGTCTCGTTTACCTGCCATGTAACATCACTTTCTTCCAGCATGGAAATGTTGCTATTATCATAAATGCACAATCCAACTTCATCGTTCTCATTTACTTCACCAACAAAATAAGAAAAGCCAACCTCTTTATTAGCATATGTTGTTATGTCAGACTGTATTATCTTCTCTTCTTCCTCCGTCTGTACGTCCTCCCGTGTGCTTTCCCCCTTCGATGTCTCAACTTCACTTTCGTTACGTTCCGAAGATGTCACTTCATCTTCACTCGAAGTATCGCTTTCCTTCGTCTCATCCGTACTCTCTTTATCTGTACCCGCATCGTCTGTATAAGTTTCTTTCTCTACCCTGCTGCCTGTTTCCTCTGCATGTTCTGTCTCTTCTGTCGTCTCCGCCGCTTGCGTCTGTTGGGACTCTGCCGCATGTGCCGACAGTTCTGTAACTGAAATGTCCGAAATCAGCATAGCAGTACACAAAGCACTACAAATACTCTTTCGTAAAAACTGCTTCAAACCTTTTCTCATTCGTTTCCTCCTTTTCTTAACAACTTGTTCCGCGCTGCATGTTGTTGTGCATTTTATCTAGCGCAACAGTTGCGCAATCGGTTGCGCTTGTACATGTTATCATTATATACGTTTACATTTTATTTTTCAATACTATATTTAGTATTCTATATGCCAATTTTCTAAATATATTTTGGTATATAATTAACAAACATGCACAAAAAAGGAGTACGCTCCATTTTGCGTACTCCAAATATGCATCATAATGCACACTTACTCCAATTTCTCCTGATATCAAACTTATTGTAAACCCCCTTTTTGTTTGTGGTTAGTTGCTGTTACTCAGCTGTTTTGATTCTTATTTTTGCAGACTATCTTATACGCCCCTGAAACAACTGAAAAACAACCTACTAAGCCGATTGAAATTCTCCATGCCATATTTTTGCTTTCTGCTAATGGGCAAAATGCGACAAACAGAATAACAATCAATCCTATGATAACCATTGCAATATTCGCTTTTTTCATTATGACACCTCCATATTGATACTGATTTGTACCTCTAACAGAATACCACAATCACAAGCATATTTCTATCAAATTTCCTCCTCCCTCTGCTTAGGAACAGTTCCTTAGTTTTGATTTGCTGTATATTATGCTGCTGGCTCTCGTTCTGAAGCTTCCTTTCAAGGTTCTTTTACATGAATTTCCTTTGAAATGACAGCCCTGTCTGCAGCGCTGCTGTTCATTCCTTCCTGCTCCATCTGCGTCCAGTCATCAAGATTGTCAAAAATATAAACATAC
>CAMWJQ010000077.1 GCA_947174615.1 uncultured Lachnospiraceae bacterium | reverse complement strand
TTAAGAGCCAGGTTCATTTTGATTGCTTCATTTATTATTCTTTGGCAAAAATATAGATCGTCTCTTTCTTATGAAGAAAAATCCGGCGCACTATTTAAGAGTTATTTATTGACAGTTCCTAAGATAATTCCATATCCAAAAAGTGTAATATATTATAACATGTTTTTAATCTCTTAACAATGACTCTTCCAATCCATCTTTTCAGCCAGCGGCATCACTGGACGATGTCGAAGAATTTATCCGTCCGGGCGCTGACCGTATCATTAATACACCCTAAAGTCAAGTCTGCCGCCCTTCCGGATTCTGTTTCCGAGACAGAATAGATCATAAAACTGTATTATACAAACAAAACGAGCTGCCGAAAAATAACACAAATTGTGTAAATTCCGATAGCCCGTTATTTTCTATACTTTATCTCGCTGCCTCTTATCAATATACGCAATCAGCATCTCAACCGTTCCGTCCACGCCCAGCTTGCTGCTGTTGATGGAGATGTCATAATTTCTCGATGCGCCCCACTTTCCCTCGCAGAAGCTGTTGTGATACCGCCTGCGCTTCCAGTCCTTCTCGCGAATCTTTTTCTCTGCCTGACTCTCCGTCATCTGATACAGCCGCATGATGCGCCGGACCTTTTTCTCCCTGTCTCCGAGTACAAAGATTGACACAAGACTGTCAAACTCTTTTAAGATCGTCTCGCTGCACCTGCCGACAACAACAAAAGAATCGCCAGACGCCGCCTTCTTTTTGAGATAATCAAATTGGAGCAGATATAGATTTTCCTCCGGCGAGCTGCTGTAACCGCGCACAGTCCTCGACGAAAGCCTGTTTTTGTGCTTTTCATCCAGTTCCTTCCAATGCGCCGCATCCATATTTTTCTCTGCTGCAATCTCATCGAGCAGATTGTGGTCCAGCAGCTGGATACCATAGTGTTTTGACAGCTTTTCCGCAATCTCGTGACCGCCGCTGCCGTACTCCCTGCCCACTGAGATAATTAATTGCTTTTCCATCTGCATCGCCTCCCTATAAATATCGAACATAGATAATCAGCATGGAGATCAGCACGACCATGACAGTCGCCGGCATCATTTTCCTGCAGTACTGTCCCCACTTGATCACATAGCCTTCCCGTGCTGCCGTCGCAATCCCGACAACGTTCGCCGATGCTCCGATCGGCGTCGCGCTGCCGCCGATATCCGTTCCCATCGCCAGCGTCCATGAGAGCATGGACAGATCGACGCCATAGGCGACAGACAGGCTTCTGATAATCGGTATCATCGTTGTGGCAAATGGAATATTGTCAACAAAAGCACTCGCGATCGCTGACAGCCAGATAATGATCGCAATCATAGCCATGATATTGCCGCCGCTGATCCTGCCGATAAACGCTGCCATTATCTCCAGAATGCCCGTCTGCTCCAGACCGCCGATCACGACAAACAGTCCAATAAAGAACAACAAAGTCTTATAATCTACTTTCTTTAATAACAGCATAGCATATTTCCGCGAAGTTGCCAATGTGGCAATCGCAACAATTGTCCCAATCGTGGACACCGTCAGCCCTGTCTGCGCGTGCGTGACCAAGAGAACGATCGCCGCTGCAAAGATCACACTGCTGAAGATAAAACCCTTTTTGTCTGTGATCGTCGATTCCGGGCTTGGCAGGCTGCTGTAGTCTATGGTGCCGGCGGCGCTGTTTTTGAGTTCCCTGCCAAATATCAGATAAAAATAAACCAGTACTGCCGCGAATGAAACTGCCGCAATAACCCCTGTGTTCGTCACAAAATCCGTAAACGAATATCCCAGTGACGTCCCAATGATAATGTTGGGCGGGTCCCCGCACATCGTTGCCGATCCGCCGAGATTGGCACAGAATATCTCCGATAAGATCATCGGTACTGGATTGAATTTCAAGAGCTGTGACAGCTCAATCGTCACGGCTGCCAGGAATAAAATAACGGTGATACTGTCGATAAACATTGCAAGAACCGTGGACAATACCATAAAGGTGACAAACAGCGGTATCACCTGATATTTTACAAGCCTGGCAATGCGCATGCACAGCCACCGGAAGAAACCAACCCGCGCCATACCCTCGACCATCACCATCATGCCGAAAATAAACAGAATCGTCTCCCAGTTAATGCCCGCACTGCTGCTTTCTGACTCTCCGGACAAATACCAGAACTGTGTCATAAAAATACTCTTTAGATTGATTGTCTCAATCACTGCCGTCACGCTGCGCATCCCCACGCCAAAGACAAGGATAATCGTGAGCAGTGCACATACGAGCGATACAATGTGCCGCTCTACGATTTCAGTCACAATAAAAACAAACATTGCAATAAAAATGATTACCGCAAAGACTTGTGCCAACATATGTATTCCCTTCTTTCTATAAAATGAATCCTTTCCTTTTGTAATACTGTATGTATCCCGTGAAAAAAGGTTAGATTCGTTTCTTTCCATCCGACTGGTGCATATACTCCACGACAAGTGCATCCAGCCTGTGGCAGAAGGTTTGTATTGACTTCGGGTATGGAAGAACTTTTCCCGATATGAGTGCAAGCTGCCCTGCACAGATGAGATGTAAAAAGACAGAACGCCCCTCGGACTGCAATTGTATGCTGATGCACTCATTGAGCATCTCTGTCGTGCAGACCCTGGCATCATTAGAATCAAGCTGAGGCGCATCCATCGACATGCGCGGAAAAGAACTGTACACAAATAAATCATCTGGCGCTGCTGTATCAAGATACATGCCGGACAGAAGCAGTAAAATTGTAACCATCAGGCAGATGATTCTATCCGTTCTCGTGTGTGCACTCATTCTTTCTTCCCCCGCAGTAAGGTGTATCTCTTATATACTCACGACAGATGAAATCTGCCGTGAATATCGCGCCAACCGCAGCCGCAAAGCGGCATATTTCCTTATGCGGTTGTGCGCATTACATTATACTGAGCGGTCAGTCTTTTCGACCGCCAGTATAATACACCTGGGTAATTATAGCACACTTTTTCCTACGGGGGAAGAGGATATTTTTAACGGTCGAGAATCCGTTCCCGCGCGGGCTTTTTCTCTGCAGAATTTTCCGAAAGCTGGCTGATTTCCGAGAACATCGACTCCAAATACTGCTCTATCCATGCAAAAGAGTTGTGAATCCCTGATACCGCCCAAGACGCGCAGGGTGCAATCTGGATATTGTAGCCGTTTACCGAGCACTCGTCCCGTCCATTTTCCGCCAGTTCCTCAAAGCTGGCAAGCATATAGAGGACGATATCCTGTACCCCCTCCTCGATATCAAACCCGGTAAACTCCGCCTGAATATGGTCTGTCTGACAGACTCCCTCACACACATAGAATTTCATGCTTCCGTCATATCCATACGGTCTGCCGTCAACTTTATAGCAATAAGAGAACAAATACAATTTTTGCCCATCCGCAGCTTCATATTCATGAAATGTCAAATCTGAAATCTGGCGGGCAAAATTCTTCTGGACATAGGATTGGATTGTCCGCTGCGTCTTATCCCAGTCTGCCAGTGCTTTTTCGCCCTGCGGCTCCTTATCCCGGATGAGACAGATGACATCGGACACATCATTGCCGAACATGGCACAGTTTGCAAAAGCTTCCCCGCACTCTAAGATGCCAAACTGCGCCCCTTCCTGTGTGCCAAAACGATACTCCGGCGTCCTGATCCCATTCACACCTGTGCGCTTTTTCACATAGACATCTCTGGCAACCTGCAGACACATCTGCGGATAAATCAGATCCGGATTGCCAATCACATCTGCGTTTTGCTTCACAAGCTGTGTATACTGTGCTCCATCGCCCAACAGTTTTTCCGAGATACGCCAGAGACTATCCCCCTCGCAGACCTCGTACTCGCCAAGCGCCTCTGTGAGCACCGTATAGTTCTCCTGCTCGCGGGGCAGCACACCATCGCGCATCCGATAAACCTCCTCTGCGCACACAGTCACAGGATTTCCCCAAAGAATCCCCGTGAGCATACACATCGCCGTCATTCCTGCTATCTTTCCATAAATTCCCATACGCTTGCATCCTTTCCCAGCCAGAGATTCTCCTGCAAATTCTCACAATCCAAAACCTCACCCGTCGCCTCTGAAGCTGCATATAAATCCCAGAACTTTGAATCTGTCCTGTATGACATCAGTTCCTCGCTTGTAAAATGTGCGCTGAAGCTGGTCTCTATAAATTCAGGATTCGCCACCTTGCGTATTGATTTGGGGTCATAGGAGAGCCCGATCACAAAATCCCTGCTCTCATCTACATAAAAAAACGGCTCAAACGAAAACTCCTTCTCCGCCTCAGCATCTCCGCCCAAAAACCACAAAAGGAAAGTCTCGCGGGTATCGGCGTCATTGATAATCAGATCCTCATACGCCCCACTCTCCTCCACACGCGCACACCAAAGTTCCATAAAATCAGCATCTATTCGAAACACCTCCGAGAGCGGATACGGCTCCCCTGTCATCAGATTGATGTTTGCGCACCGCTGCGTCTTATGGATATAGTATACGGGCGACACTGGCGCATAGAGCTCCTCGAACGATACACTCAGCAAATACTGGCTGTGATAGGGCACCTCGCAGTGCACATCACTGCAAAAAATCTGATATTCCTTTTGCAGCTCCTTCACCTCATCATTAGGAAAAAGATGCCAGTAGTTAACTTTTTCCATCGCTGTATTGTACAGAAGTTCATTGACTGCCTCCGCCTGCCCCTCATCAATCCCTGACAGTACAGGATACTCCACAGTGAGCACGTCCCAATAGTCATACTGTTCTGAGTACTGTATATAATACTGATTCTTCTGCACCGTATAGTCCTGATATCCCTTTGGCGTTTTGGTTCGGAACACAAACGCTGCCCCGGCAAGCAGCCCTCCTGCCAGCACTAGCATCCCCAGCGCTGCCGGCATACGTTTTTTCTTTTGTACTTCGTCCATACACATTTTCCCCCATCTTTTTGTTTGTATCGTATTGATATTGTATAAAAAATGGGCATCATAATTGTATCGAAATTGCATCATAATTGCATCATCTTCTTTTAAAAGGACGTCCTTGTCAGGTCCTGCACCCACTTATATTTGCGAAAATGAGCCATCACCCACGGTATTTTCCCCACCTCATCAAGACAGGTGCAGGCATAGACCGCAAGGGGCGACCAGTGCAGCACAAACGCCCCGGCAAGCGCCAGCGGAATCGCGATAAACCACATACATACAATCAGGCTGTACATGTCAAACAAAGTATCCCCGCCGCCGTCCAGCACCCCATTGATCGTGACGGTATTGACGCAGCGCCCGATCATATAAACTGCCATAATCACCATCATCCCGGTGAGATATCCTCTTGCCTCGTCTGTCAAAATCACCATCCGCACGACAAACGGCGTCACTGCAAGCACCAGTGCAGTGGACAAAAATCCAATGATGTAAGAAATATTTTTGAGCTTTACGCCATATGCTTTTCCCCTGTCAAGACGTCCAGCCCCCAGTTCATTTCCGACCATAATGCCTGCCGCGCTGCCGATGCCGTTGCACATGCAGCAGATCAGATCCCGTACTACTGCAGCCACAGAGTTTGCCGCAGCAGCATTCGTTCCCATATGCCCCATGATGGCTGTGTAGGATGTAAATCCAATTCCCCAGCACAGCGAACCGCCCATGAGCGGCAGACACTGCCTGATAAAGTCTGTTCGGAGCTGCTTTGGCTGTCTCAGAAACCGTTGAAATGCCGGGCGGATATAAGATGCCCCCGCCGACACTGCCACACAGAGCGCCAGCTCAATGACGCGCGCGATCGTAGTTGCAAGCGCCGCACCCCTTGCCTGCATTCTCGGTACGCCAAACAACCCAAAAATAAACACTGCATTCAAACAAATGTTTAGAAGCACCGCGCAGCAGCTAATAAATGCGCCCGGCTTGATATGCTCCGACACTTTCATTGTTGTCAGATAGCACTGTGATACGCCTGTCAGAAGATAGGACCAGCCTGCGATGCGCAGATAGGCGCTGCCAATAGATATCAGCGCCTCATCTTTTGCAAAAATCTGCATGAGCTGCTCCGGCATCAATTCGCACGCCAGAAAAAACAGCATGGATACAATGCCGCAAAACCGAAGCATCAGATTGAAGAGATCTTCCAGCGTGCGCCTGTCCCCTTTCCCCCAATACTGCGCGCCAAGAATGGCGCCTGCCGCTGTCGCTGCTGAGAGAAACATATTCTGGACAAACTGGATCTGTGTCGCCAGCGAGACGGCTGTCATCTCATCCTGCGCGACCTTTCCAAGCATCAGCGCATCTCCAGCCGCAACCGAGGCGAGCATCAGGCTCTGAAGCGCGATCGGAAGGGCAAGCCTTGTCAGGTTCCTGTAAAATTCTTTTTTGTTGATCCATTCCTTGTGATTGTTCTCTTTCATATCATGTTCCTCATCGAAATTTTCTGTCCGCATTTCATTTCTTGGAATTGTTATACTGGCGGTCGAAAAGACTGACCGCTCAGTATAACGTTATGCACACAGCCGCATAAGGAAATATGCCGCTTCGCGGCTGCGGCTGGCGCGATACTCACGGCAGATTTCATCTGTCGTGAGTATACAGTGGTTTCAGATTTCCAAAAAAGAGGAGTCCCCCGCAGGAGCTCCCCTATCACAGTTTTCTGCAACGTGCTCATTGAAATTATCTTACTTTACTATCTTCAATATGTCAAATGAATTTTGCATCTCACGCGATCTCCCATCTGCCTGCTTTTGCAGGCGTACAAATCAGGATGGTGAAATCTTTGATTTCACACGATCTCGTCATATATGTTGTGTGATCACCCTGTCCACCAGTCCAAACTGCACCGCTTCCTCTGCGGACAGATAGTTGTCGCGCTCTGTGGCACGAGCGATTTCGTCTATGGATTTTCCCGTATTTTCGGCGAGAATGCGGTTCAGCCGCCGCTTGCTTTGCTGCATGTGGTCGGACATGATCTTGATGTCGGTTGCCTGTCCCTGAATACCGTTTCCATGAATCGCAGGCTGGTGTATCATAATCTCCGCGTTGGACAGGGCAAAGCGTTTTCCCTTTGCCCCGCCTGCGAGCAGGAATGCGCCAAAACTTGCCGCAAGCCCCACACAGATCGTAGACACGTCACATCGGATATACTGCATCGTGTCATAGATTGCAAATCCTGCGGTGACAGAACCGCCGGGGCTGTTGATATAGAGCTGGATATCCTTCTCGGGGTCCTCTCCTTCGAGGTGAAGAAGCTGCGCCACGACCAGACTTGCTGTGGTATTGCTTACCTCCTCGCCGAGAAAAATAATGCGGTCCGAGAGCAGACGCGAAAAAATATCGTAGCTCCGCTCGCCCCTGCTGGTCTGCTCTATCACATATGGAATCATACTCATGCTGCCATCATGCCTCCTTTCATGCGAGTGTAGTCTGTAATTTGGGTCTGTTTGGGATAAAATACGCCGTTTCTGCGATACGACTGCGGCGTGCACTGATACAGTCTGCCAAATGCCAGCGTGAATGCCTGCTGTGAATTATACCGCGCCTCGTAGGCAATCTCAACAATCGGTTTGCTGCTCTCGACGAGTTTTCTCGCAGCCCGTGTCAGGCGCTGTCCCTGAATATATTTATATATCGTACAGCCTGTCTTTTCCGCAAATGTCCGCGCCATATAGAATTTGGAATAATTTAGTTCCTTTGCAATCTTGTCCAGCGACAAATCTTCTTCTATATGCTCATTTATATAGGAAACAATCTTTTCAATCAGGGGTTCATCTTTCATGGGTGTTCTCCTCTCTCCTGTCATTTCTTTTAGATAGTATAGCACAGCTTTGGCATTTCGTCTTAATAGAAATTGCGGTATTCGTATTTCATTTTTTATGATGAGATCTTTAAAGTCACGGTATATTGTGGTATTATATTAGTACACTAAAGAATCATGGCTACCTTATATAAGCCTGCAAAACACCCAACAGGAGGAGATACATGGCAAAAACACCTGAAGTAATCCCAGTAAACCCCAAAGCAAAGGACACCTTTTTTAAGAGAGTATATGAGAAGGAGGAGCGGCAACGCGCACTGGTAGCCTTTCTAAAGAAATCTTTCACTATATAGAAGAAGCTGTCCTGCCTGACCGTTTCAAGGCATATGACAATGACATGCGAAATTACGCGCTGGTGGCAAACGGGATTACTTATATGCAGCGAAGCGGACGACATGACGGTTATCCAGTACCCGCAAACGTATCAACGGTTGCGGAATTTCTGAATCTAATGCTGGAGCGAAGTATTTTTGTGGACCTATTGACAGATCAGGAGGTATGCGACATGACAATGGCACAGTTTTCAAGAGATGATATCTTACTATATCAGGGACTCGAACAAGGACTCGAACAAGGACTCGAGCGAGGAATTCGTAGTTTTATCCTTGATAAAGTTGAGGACGGCGTGGCAGAACACATTATTATACAAAAGCTGCAAAAGCATTTTATGCTGGATGAGGCAACGGCAAGACAGTACTGCAAAACCTATGCAAAATAATGTTCAGAGCTGTAGAACATGCAGTTTGTTTATTGTATATATATTTTGCAGCAAAATCCGCTATCTGAATTGTTGCAGAAGGACACCCGCCAGTGATGAAAAGAGGCAATCTGCCGCACGAGCCGCACGCCAAGCCCGTGCTCCGGCAGCTTGTCCGAATGGAGCGCAGCGCGGAACGCCCGAAGCTGCTTTCTGCTGACACCGCAGCCGTTGTCAGATACTTCCAGCACCGTTTTGTGAAAGAGCGCTATCCGCTGTTGCGTCAAGCTGATTTTGATGGTACAGCCCTGTGGATTGTGACAGATGGCATTATTGATTAGATTTTCTATCAGGCGCTTTATCAGTTCTCCATCCCCCTTGACATACAGGGATTCAAGCATCTCCTCAATATGAACGTCAATGTCATATTTCTCATCAAAATTCTGATTGAGCACATCACAAATAGATTCGCGCATCATTGCCGGCAGCAGTACTTTTTCCCGATGCCAGACCCCCATCCCGTAGGCAAGCTTATTGGAGGTATTGAGATTCGTGACCAGGGTTTTGATGCGGATAGCCTGCTGCTCAATCCGCTGCGCCCTCGCAGCAATTTCTTCTGCTTCCATGCCGCCTGCTGTCAGATGTGCCAGTTCATCTGCGTAGCCAATCACCAGTGCAAGCGGTGTGCGGATATCATGCGATATGCCTGCAATCCAAGATGTGCGCTGCATTTCGCGCCTGTGTGCATCACGTTTTATGAGTATGATTGGCGCCGCTAACACCAGTACCACATTCGCCAGAAACAGCAATGGAAGTATTTGGGAAAACATATTCATTGTCTTGATACTGAAATAAAGTTGATACTTCCAGACCGTTTGACGCGGCAGCCCTACTACAAACACGCCATCCTCCACGATATGCGTAAATACAGGATAATCATTTAGATAATAACGTGTAAACTGAACAATCTCGCGAATTGTATAACAACGCGGAATATCCTCTGGCAAGCGGTAACTCCATACCACACTCCCCACATGATCCATCAGGAATCCAAATCCGCCAAAGCTGTCAATAAGCGCCCTTCCCTGACTTGAAAGGCTGTAATGCACGCTCCCGTCCGCTCCGGCTGTGCGCTGCAGCTGATTAGAGATCTCCTCTAACGGCAGCGACGTGATTCCTTCATCTGTCCGTGCAGCAAACAGCATCAGCACAAGCAGATCTGCTGCGAGCAGCACTGTAACCATCACGACTGTTATAATAAACACTTTTGCAATATTTTCTACGCTCTTCATACCACTCTTCATAACAACCTACTTTAGCTTATATCCCAATCCCCTGACTGTCAAAAGATACTCCGGCTTAGAGGGCGTTTCCTCCAGCTTTTCCCGCAGATGCCGTATGTGTACCATGAGCGAATTTTCATAGCCATAGCTCCCATCAGGCCACAGCGTATCACACAATACGTTCATCGACAGAATGCGCCCTCTGTTTTCACACAGCTTCTTTAGCAGTACATACTCCTTTGCCGTGAGCATATAGATTTCGCCATCCGTACAGATGGTCCCTGCCCCCCAGTCAACGAGTGCTTTTCCAATCCTATCCGTTCCTGTCTCGTCATCAAGATGATAAGTTCTTCTGAGCACTGCCTTCACACGCAGCAATAATTCCTCTGGCAGAAAAGGCTTTGTGATATAATCATCCGCTCCCAGCCCCAGTCCCCGAAGCCGCGCATGATCCTCATCCCGCGCAGATAAAAAAATCACAGGAAGTCCGTTGCCCCTGATTTGTCTAAGCTGTTCAAATAAGGCAAAGCCGTCACTGTCCGGCAGCATGATATCCAAAAGAACAAGCTGATACTCATTTTCCCGTGTAAGCCGCAGTGCTTCACTGCAGTCTGCCGCCCTGTCTACCTGATGATACCCCTCCTTCACAAGCAGACTGCCCACCATCTCTAACAGTTCCGCCTCATCGTCCACCAACAGGATTCTGCACTCATAACGCGTCATTTGATTCCATTTCCTTTCTATCCTTAGACTCTGCAGGATTATAACCTCGCAGTCTGCGCAGGATATTTTTCTACAGTTCCTTATTCAAGATTATCGTACCATGCGAATCATACAGCGTCAATAAAATACAGTACATCCATCGTCATCTGCACATAAATTGTTACTTTTCACACCCACGCCAAAGTAGTGGAAATCATGCGCCAAATTGATACACTTTCAATTTGTGTGCAAAATCTGTTATCATTCACACCTCAATAACTCATACGCTGATAAAAACTGGCGTTGGTGTGAATTGTAACCATAAATTTAAGGCTCACATAAGGTACGCGTCAGATTATCTTAAAGGAACGCTTCTATGATATAAATACAGACAGCCGTCTGTACAAAAAATATAGGAGGATAGTTTTTTATGAATACGAACATTATTGAAACGAACGGTCTGACAAAGGGTACCGGCAGCCAACTGCGCGTAAACCATATCGACCTGCGTGTTCCAGAGGGTTGTGTATATGGCTTCCTGGGACCCAACGGCGCAGGCAAGACCACCACGCTCAAGCTTCTTCTCGGACTGCTCAGACCCACCGAGGGCACCATCACCCTGCTGGGACAAAAGATGACAGACCAAAACCGGCTTGCGATTCTAAAGCACACTGGCAGTTTAATTGAAAGCCCCAGCTTCTACGGGCATCTCACAGGACTTGAAAACCTGCAGATTATCGCCAAGCTAAAAAGAGTCCCTGCCGCTGAGATTGCCGCAGTGCTGCAGACAGTGCGTTTATATGAACAGAAGGATAAAAGGGTCAAACAGTATTCTCTCGGCATGAAACAGCGCCTTGGCATAGCGATGGCGCTGCTTGGCAATCCACGCCTGCTGATTCTTGATGAGCCGACAAACGGTCTGGACCCCGCCGGCATTCAGGAAATTCGGGAGTTTATCAAAGATCTGCCCATCCTTCGCCAAATGACAGTCCTCGTCTCAAGCCATTTATTGAGTGAGATGGAACAGATGGCAGATAT
>CAMWJQ010000076.1 GCA_947174615.1 uncultured Lachnospiraceae bacterium | reverse complement strand
GTCTCATACGCCCATGCAAGCTTCCGCTTCCCGCCGCCTTGATGCAATTGTTGGATCAGCTCCTCCTTGGTCTGCGGTTCTTTCGGCTTCTGCTCTTCCTTTATGTTCAGTTTCCATTTCAGCAGTTTGATTACATTCGCGCTCTTTTCCTTTTCAAGCGCCGCCATAAGCAGTGCATGGTAATCACTGCCCTCCTCCTGCCATTTGGACAGTACACAGACTGCCGTCTGACGCTCGGACGCTTTTTTTCCGCTTAGAAGCTTTATGATATCGTCCTCCCATTCCCTGTGCCTGCACAAGATCGCGCAAAGCTCTCTAAAGACAACGGACGAGCTGTCCTTCGCATAACCCAAAAGCTGCTGCTTATAGCGCTGTGCGTCTCGATCTAACAGGCGTATCCCAAGCGCGCGCGCCTCCGAGGACGCATTGGCAAAGGCGGCAAGCGTCTCCTCTGGATTCTCCTGCAAAAATCTGGCAAAATGTTCCTCGCCGACTCTGTCAAGCATCTTAATCCGGATGCTGTAATAACTATTGTCTTTGGACAGGATCGCAAAAGCCTGCAGCTGATGGGCGCAGTCAAGCGATTCGCTGTCAAGCGCTGCAAAATACTGCTTTAGCTGCGCTTCATCTGCAAAAACATTGTAAAACACACAGTCCGCTCTCTCCATCTTCTGCAGAATCAAAAACACGGCACACCGGTTGAAAAAGGCTTCATCCTTACAATGTTTGCGATAGCTCTCCATCGCGCTTTCAATGGCATAACGCCCGATCGACAATCCATCTCCAAATTCTTTCTCATAGGGATATAGTTCAGAAACCTCACAGTTTCCCCGCAGATATTCCCGCGCCGTCTCCGCGTGCGGCGTATCAGGCACCAGACGGTTGATCATCTCTTCATGATCCTGTTTCACATCCTGTACGAGCTTTTGATACAACTGGGGATTTTCTCTCTGCAGGATATCTTTTAGCGTGTTGAGAGTGTACTCCACGATATCCGTTCCCCACCACTGGGCGCTCACCTGCCTCTGTGTATGCGTACAGATCTGGAGCAGGGCACGGCACTCCTCCGGCTCCATCACCTTGAGATAGCTCTCTTGATTTTTCTCAAACTGCCGAGTCAAAATCAGCCTGTAGTTGAGCCATGCAGCCCAGCAGATCAGCAGCGTCGGCTCTATATGGAACAACTCGTCATAATCCGCTCCTTTTCGATCAAGGTCTGCCCTTGTATCGTCCCCGGTGTGATATCTGCTTCTAAATATGATCGCAAGTGTCTCGTTCATATCGACAAAGGTGTTCAGTGTCTCCTCCGCATTTATCACCACACATGCCCTGACTATCTCCAGCAGCACCCCGGAAAGCTGGCAGTTTCGATATGCCAGACTGCTGATGAGATAAAAGCATTCCATCTCCTCTGTACGAAGCTGCCCCATCTCGATTCTTCCAATCATGTGCCCCGCTGGTTTTTGCTGCCGAAGCGCCAAGACTGCCTCTTCATGCGCGGCACAGCCCTGCCCTGCAAGCCACTCATCAAAGCTTGTCAAAAGAATTTGCTCATATTCCTCCATATAGGCTGTATCCTCTTTTGACACAGGTGTGGGATTCTCGTACTTTTTACAAAAATACAGCGCCAGCGCCACTGCTGCATAGAGCGCTCTTTCTTTCTTTAAATCCGGAACTGCCTCGATCAAAAGCATCGGATTGTTCTGTACGGCTTCCCAAAAATGATCGTACGCTTTGTTGGTCAGATAATTCGGATGCGCCATATAGCTGTCAATCAGCACGTGCAGCCTTTTATAAAACGCACATTCCTCCGCCATTTCATAGGTATGATGCCAGAACAGCCCGTGGCAGGAACCGCGTCCGATCGCGTAGAGCACGTTGAAGAAGCGCGCGCACACTGCCCGCTTGTCTGCTTTATTGATCTGCTTAGTGACAGCGCATGCTTTTGTCTCAAACTGATATGATGAGCCTGATAAATCCTTGCGCTCAAACTGGTCTAACACCTCGTCGCCGGCGTCTCCGCTCAAATAGCTTTGCGCCAGTTCGCAGTCGTGCGGCGAGACGCCTAATTCTTTTAATAACTCTGTCATTTTGCTGATTTGTTTGCTGCTGGGACTTGTCATGGTTGTAACTCCTTTCTATTCTTATTTATGTATATTCGTATAATAGCCAATCCCTTTATCCAACTCAATCTTATCCTTACACAAATCTATATACAGACTCAGTTTTGTATAGATGCCCGCGAGACCGTCCTGCGTGCCCTGTCCCTGTATCTGATGGCGGCGCATTTTCAAGCCGCCGACAAGCTGCGTAAGCAGTTCTGACAATAAATCCATACCGTATGCCGCCGTATGCTCTGCCATCGCATCAAACGATTTGAGGGTGCTGTCATGCACCGTGTCAAAGCCGCTCTGGTATAAGTCCTCCATAAGATTTTCCACGTCTGCCAACACCTGCTGCAAGGCGTCCTCCCTGCTGAATTTCTCCATATTGTTCACTCCCTTATCGAATTTCCATATCCCGAACACACTGCCGCTCAGTCTGCTCCAGCTTTCTTTTTCGAATTATTCTTCAGCCTCCCGCAGCTCCCTTTTCCCGAATACGGCAATCGGATATAGTTTGATTCTGCCGTCCTGCAGATAGATCTTTCCAAAAAAGCATGGCAGGTTTGCGTCCGTCATTTTTTCCAGATAACGGATTCCCTCCGCCTCGTCCTTGGAGTAGGTAATCTCGACCACCACGGCTTTATCTGCCTCATCATAGAGATTCATGCGAAGCTTTTGTTCCGCGTCGAGAAAGACCGCCGGGTCACAGGACGAAGGGCGCAGCATCACCAGTTTTGGCTGTACAGTTTCTTCCGAATCAGAACGGTCTGCATCATCCGGACCGGATTCTTTGCCTGCCACAGCCGCATCCACGCGTCTGTCCGCACAAAACATTTCCTGAAATAACTGTGCAAAGTCCCGATAATACCACTTTCCCATGTGCTTTGTGGTCAGCGGGTTTTTGCTGTCCCTCTCCATTATCAGATGACCTTTTGTCTCCTTGCTTGACGACAGCCGCCCCCTGCTGTCGCTCCTGGCATTTTCCAAATGAATCCGGCAAAACGCAAGCTGTCTGAACGGAACTGGCAGTCCCCACGGGGTCTCCTGCGTGTAACGCTGACTGCCATAGTAGTAATTACTTTGATCTTTGTCATAAAAGACGGGTCTTGCCTGTGTATAGGTATACCACTGTTTTGTTGTCTCTTCTAAGAAATAGACGGTGTCACCCTCATAGCCGCTCTTGCTCACAAAATGTTCCAACGCAATCCCGACTAAGTCCAAATCGAGTGCAGGTGTGTATTCTGAGCGAAACGCGCCCGCCAGCGCCGACACCGCCAAAGCATTCTGCGCCCGTTCGAGCAGTTCGACCTGCCTATAAAGTCCTGCCATCTGGCGCACAAGATTCTGTATTCTGAGCGTTGCCACCCGCTTCATGTACTTTTGGTAGGAATCTTGCAGCCGGCGCCAGTCACTCTCGTAATTTGGCAGTTTTGCATTGTGGCTGATCACCGCGAGACGTTCCATGTGGTCCAATGCATCTTCCGCAGTTCTGGACAGTCCTGTATCGAAGAGCTCATTGAGGAATGTGCGCATCTGCAATGCGGCTTCCTGCACCTGTTCCATGTCATACGCTGTACCTGCATCCTCTGTCTGCTCTAAATCCTGAATAGATAGCTGCCCTGATTCCAGCTTACACCACAGCACTGCCTCTGCCTTGTGGACGCAGAATTCCTTTTTATGGCAGGTGCAGGTTGAGTGCTCTAACGGAAATAAGAGCTTCACGGTCATGGACTTCGCGATCGGCTGCACGGTCACTACACTGGAATACGTAATCTGAGGTTTTCTGCCTGTCATAGCAGCGCCGATCATCTCCTGCATCCGCCTTATGCCCAGACTTTTACAGAGCTTTGGAAATGGATAGCCGGCAATCTGCTGTGTCACCTTTTCCGTCATTGTGGCAGGCTGAGCTAATGTGTCATCGGAGATTTCCTGTATGTTTTTTTCCTTGGTGTGCACTGCTGTTCTTTTTGCAGCGCTTTTTGCAGTGCTTTTTGCAGTGCTGCCTGTATCCGTTGCATTTGCTACGGTTTCTCCTGCCTCAGATTTATTTGTCATATTTTCACTTAATACAGAATCGCTGTCTGCATTTTTCTCTGCGTCAGACTGCGCTTTATCATTTCTGTCTTCCGCCGAATCCTGTACGGCGAAGGCTGCCTTCAGGGCAAGGATTCCCTGCACAACATGGCGGCAGATGCTCCTTGACGGGCATGAGCAGGCGCTCTCTCCGAACGGAAGTCTGATCTGCACAGTTTCCTCCCCAACCGCAATCTGAAGCACATCCTCTGCCGCAAACGCCGTATCCTGCAATCGCTTCCCTGCTGCTTCCTGCAAATTCTGCCCTGCTGCCATACACGGAATTGTCTCTAAGTCCTTGTAGGCACGCTTCACAATCCCCTTGTTGGAAATGCCTGTCAGATAATCATCGTCAATCTCGCCAAATGCCGATTTCCAGTCACTCATGCTATTCCCCTCCTACGCTAACACCTTCGCAATAAACCCCGACAATTCCTCCGGCGTCATGGCGCCGACGGATGCCCCCATATCCGCGAGCGCCGCCGCCGCATTCCTGTCATAATTCGGCACGGCGTCATGGTCGAGAGAGGGCAGCACAATCAGCTTTGCCCCGCTCTCGATAATTCCCTGACTCACCTGATACATCCTGCGATAGCCACAGCCCTCATAGAGATCTGTCACCAGCACCACCATGGTTCGGTGCGGCATCTGGATGAGCTGCGCACAATAACTCAGCGCACCGCCGATGTCCGTCCCGCCGCCAAGCTGCACACTCATGAGCGTCTCCACCGGGTCGCTCACATAATCGCTCAAATCCACTACACTTGTGTCAAAAATGACAAGCTTCGTGTCCAGCATCGGCAGTCTGGCAAAGATCCCTGCCATGACAGCGCTGTGTATCACCGAGTCCAGCATGGAACCGCTCTCATCCACACAGATAATCACGCGCCACTGGTTATATTTTTTCATGCGCGCACTGAAATACACCTGTTTCAACACCAGCTGTTTTGCCTCGGTATCATAATTTTTCAGATTCCTGCGTATGGTCTTGTTCATGTTGATGTTGCGTATGGATTTTACCGGGCTGCTGACACTGCGGTTGAGTCTGCCGGAAAAAGACTTTTTCATCTCCTGTTCCAGTTTCTTTGTCAGCTCGTCGGCTACCCTGCGCACCACCTCGCGCGCAAGCGCGAGCACTTCGCCCTTCATCATGTGCTTTAACTGCATGATGGTCTTTAACAGCTCCTTGTTTGGCTCGAGCTTCCGCAGCACTTCCGGATCGGTCAAAAGCTCTGTCATCTGATATTTTTCCAGCGCGTGACGCTCCATGATCTCCACCGTATTTCGCGGAAACAGGGTCTTAATCTTCGCAAGCCAGTGCGGCACTGTGAGCTGCGAGCTGCCGCTGCCGCCTTTCCTGTCGTCCCTGATTTCCTGCTCTTCCCCGTACTCTCTCGAATACAGGTAATCCAGCACCTCCTCCATCTCCATCATCCTCAGATTTCCCTCGGAAAAGGAAATCTGCCCCGACGCGTACTTTCCCAGCACAAGCCGCCAGCGATTCAATATTTCCTGTTCATCTGCCATGTTTTCCTGATTTCCTCACCTTTCACACACTATTTTTTCGTCCCCAAAAAATTCCGCGCATACGTATCCAGCTCTTTTCCATAGATGTACCATTCCGGCAGAACCTCCGCGCGCTCCATCAGCTCGCGCCCGGTCTTATGGTGAAGCCCGGCTGCCTGCTGTGCGATCTTGTCTGTCTCAGCCGGCGTAAAATAGGCAAACGCCATCCTTAGCTGCGGCAGCAGTTCCATAAAGTCCGCCTCGTCAACCTGACCGAGAAAGACATCGATCATCTCAAGCATTCTGCGCTCCATCAGCATCAGGTCCTTCGCCGTAAAGAACAGTCCCCTGAAAAAGACCGCAGTCTTTAGCAGTTGTTCCTTTGTGCCTGTCAGATACCCGCGGCATACCTCACCAACCGCCTGTGCATCCTCCCTGCCGCCGCCATAGAGGATTCCATGAATACAGCCGTTTAATCCCGCATGAATCTGTACATCCTCCTGCATCTGCTGCAATACCTCATAGAAATCTGCGCGTTCGCTGTCATACGCCTGCCCCTTTCTCCCCGTTATCTGATACAGTAATTTCAGTGCATTCATGCCATCATTGAGCGCATCGTCATTCATCCTCGTGATGCTTGGAAGGAGTGTTATCAGCTTTCTGACGCCGATATGCAGCAGCCTGTCAAACCGCAGCTCGGACTCATAAAGTGCCCCCAGATCTTCCATCATCGTCAGCGACTTGAGCGCATCTGCGATGGAATAAAAATCCATATCCTTGAGCATTAATTCATGCACGCGCCCGTACACCTTTTCAAGCTGGCTGGAAATCCCCATCTCAAACACCTGTGTCAAGAGCGCTGCCGCACGGTCCGCTTTCGTGTCCTGCAAAAGCTGCTCCTGAACGATGCTGACAACCGCTTCCTCCAAAGTTGCTCCGTGCACAGACACGTCAATGAGAGCCGCAAACACCTGCGCACTGTATTTATATTTCCAAATCTCGCGAATCAGACTGCGGTCTCTGCGCAGCTGCAGATTCGGTCCTTTCAGGCGCTTTGCAAACTCTGTCTGCAAAAAGACCAGCCGGTGAAAAAACGTACTCATCCGCCTGTGCTTCTTGCTGGAAAAAATGGAGAGCGTCACTTCTTTTTCCAGGGTGCTGTCCGTCTTAATGCCCAATATCCTGCATTGATCCTGAAAATCAAGAATGATCGGCGGGACATCCGCGAGCGTACAGAGCGCTCCTGCTCCCGTCCCTGTCATCAGGCGCCGCAGCGCGCGAAGCGGCATGTCCGACGAGAGCGTGCACTCTCCTTTTACATAGGAGGACAGCACCGCATCCTGCAGTTCGTATGCGCCGGGCTGCGGCTTCCCGCGCAGGCTGCAAAGTCCCTGTGCCATCTGCCATGCACAGATTTCATCATAGGCAGAAAGTACACCGTCCTCCCTGCGCACTGCCTTGCCCGCCGCAATCAAAAAATCCAGCACTGCCTCCTCATAGGGGTTTTGTATCTGACAGGCAATTCCCTCCCAGATTTTCTGATAAAAACCTGTGTAGGGCATCCCGCTCGCATAACCGTTCAGCGCGTCTGCGGACTCCATCGAATAGGGCATCATATACACACTCTCATCCTGACCCGGCACGTAATGTTCGATATTTTTGGCGTGCCGGACAGTCTCCTGCCACTGTTCATCTGACAGGCGCTCCCGCAGCCCCGGCGTGTGGAACCCGCCTGTCACGACAAGAATTCGCTGAACGCTGCCCTGCTGCCCGCCATGTGGCTGGCTGCCGCTCTTTTTGCCGCCCGCTGCCGCTCTGCCGTGCAGAACCTGCAAAGCAATCCGTGCCGCCATGTGCTGCTCTCTTGCCAGACACCCCTCGCTCTGCAAAGCTTCTTCGGGCGTACTTTCTCTCGCAAGCGCACAGTATGTATTCAAATGTGAGAACCATAGCGCACTGTCCTCATAAATGCCGTTGATCTCAAAGTATTTTTCCCAAAACTCATCAAAGCTGCGCAGTCCTGTCTTTTCACACAGCCGATCCATATAATCATTTCGCGCGAGCAGATAGTCGTCATTGTAGTTGCGCGGCGCTTCCCCCTGTGTCAGTTTCTCCGCGGACGCCGCCAGAATATCCCCGTATGACAAGTCAATAAATGACATATATGTCATATTTTTGTCCGCCTCGCGCAGCGCGGCAAGCTCCGGTGAATAGTCCAGAAATGGATAGTAACACTTGTAATGCTGCTGTTCCTCCGAGATTTTTTTTGCTTTATCATGATAGGCATAATAGATCGCAAACGGCGCGCGCGTGTCCTTGTGCACCATCACTGGCAGCAGCGCATTGGCGTTGTCCGGTCCCTCCACGAGCACTGCGTCCGGTCTCCACTCCGCAAAGATCTTTTTGATATGGAATGAACACGCCGGACTGTGATGGCGCACAGGAACGAGCATTATCTCAGCCATTTCCGCGCTTCGTAATATTGTCTCCATAATCCACCCTCTTTATCGCTCTTTGCTCGAACTACCGTGTTGAAATATCCTTTTACTTTCTCCAGATCCTCCTTGTCCTCCTTCGAGATCGCACCGACAAGATTCTGGACAAGACAATCCACATCAACATGTTCATCGCCGTAATAGTAGCCTGTGAGCATGGTCTGATAATAGACGGAAACCGCCTCCGCCGTGCTCATCACCGAGTTTGGCTTGTCAATCCGGTGCCCATAAGAAGAAACGCCCTCGCGCAGCTCATGATACGTGGAGGCGAGCAGCTCCGCGACATCCTCGTCCGCTCTCATCTCAATATGATTCTCCTGCGCAAGCATGTTGACTTCGTTTAGGATAATCTGCTTCTCGAGCGACACCTTATTCACCGGCATGACCGTCTCAAAATTAAAGCGCCGCTTCAGCGCGCTGCTCATCTCATTGACGCCCTTATCCCTTGTATTTGCCGTCCCTATCACGTTAAAACCGGGACGCGCAAACAGAAAACCGTCATCGCCCAGCTCTGGCACATTCAATACCTTGTCGCTGAGCACGCTGATCAAACTGTCCTGAATCTCTGCCGGCGTCCTTGTGATCTCCTCAAACCGTGTGAGGATTCCCTTTTCCATGCCCACGTAGAGCGGCGCAGGCACAAGCGCCTCCCTGCTGGGTCCCTTCGCAAGCAGAAGCGCGTAATTCCATGAATATTTGATCATGTCCTCCGTCGTCCCCGCCGTTCCCTGTATGGTGTTTTTGCTGTTTCCGCTGATTGCGGCAGACAGAAGCTCTGAGAGCATGGTTTTTGCCGTTCCCGGCTCACCGACAAGCATCAAACCACGGTTTCCAGCCAGTGTCACAATGCAGCGCTCCACGAGCGCATCGTTTCCGAAATATTTTTTTCTGATCTGATAAGACTTTCGCTGATATTTGATTGGTTTGTCGCTGCCTAAGATAAATGTGCGCACCGCCTTGGGCGACATCTGCCAGTTATCCGGTTTTTTTTCGCCTTTATCGGCATATTTGAGCGCCTCAAGTTCCTCCTGACAGCGCACTTCCACGGGGGGTTTGATCGTTTCCTGCATCTTCTCATCCTTTCTGTATAATCCTAATCATTTGTTTATATATCCTGCTATTTTTCTAAACAATTCTGTTCTTCTATTGTAGCACAATTCCTGGAAAGTGTGAAGAATTAACTGTAAAATTAGAAAAGGAGTCCCCCTTCCGCAAGGACTCCCTCTTACTTTGCATTCAATAAATACACATTCTCATCATTGACGACCACAAACTGATTTTTCCGCTTCTCCAGCACACTGCTCTCATTTATGATCGCGCACGCAAAATCTTTGTACGCGGACTTCGCATGGGAAAATCCTCTGATTTTCCCATCCATCGGATAATAGATTGTGCCGCTGCTGATGCAGGGCGCACTGAGCGGTCCGCCGTATTTGATCCGGTCTGTCTCAAAGACTGCCTCCCTGTCCTTCACAATGTATGTCCTGTACTTCCCCGCGCTGTCCTCTAGGAGCAGCAGCCATTGGGACATCGCCGCATCAAAGTGAATCCCGTAATTTATGACATCCGTGTCATATTTTATCTCTGTATTTCCCTCATTTGCCGTGATCACCAACTTTCCGGCGTACACATTCAAAAGACAGTACTTCCCGCCTTTCACTTCGAAGTAAGCTGTGCTGCTGCACTTGCACACTGGCTGGATACTATTCCCCATCTTTAAGACGGTCATGTTCGTCAGGGTATTCTGCTTTGAGATATAATAGACTTGACTGCCCTCCACGACAATGCGGCTCTTATATTTTTTCTCGATCCTGTAATCTTTTCCCGAGTGAACCACAAACGCCTCTGCAAAATCCTCAATGCTGCAGCCCTCCGAAGTAAAATAACAGCGGACGCCATACTGTGCTTTGACTGTTTTTCCCAGACGAACATTCACAACACAGCCCTTTTGGTCCAGATACAAGTTCTCATCAAACACCATCTTCACATCGTCCGCCGGAAGAAGCGCCGTAATCCACAGCCCGTCCTTTCTCCCCCTGCACTGCGGCGTCATCCGCAGGAGGGCATTCTGGTCGCATAACGGACAGGAGGTATACTTTCCATAATAATATTCCCTGTCAACGTCACAGAATTTGAGCGTATCCAGCATATCTGTCAGCTCTCCTGCCAATTCCCTGCTCTGATTCTGAAAAATACGCTGTAATGCGCGAATTAACGCGGGTGAAAGGTTCCGCCATGATTTGGCGGTCTTTGGAATTCTGACGTTTGGGTTGTCAATGACTGAAATGCCATTTTTCATTCGTTCTAATAGATTTATATCCGGTTCCATCGTTCCGCCAAAGGGATGAATCCGGGTCAGCAGTTTCCATGCAAGTACTGCAAAAGCATAGGTGTCTGTCTCCGCGCCAAACGCATTGGTACACAGAAGCGGATCTCTGAACAAATCCATCGCAACCTCACATTTTTCATCCTCCACTGCCCAGCTGTCACAGTCTATGAAATAGATGCGAAACTGTCTGTCAAACAAAATATTTCTGTCATTGAGGTCTCCGATAAAAATGCGGTTCCGGTGCAGGCGCTCCATGACAGTCTGCACTTTGACAAGCATGGACAGGATCTCTCTTGTCGTGATGTTATTTGCCATCACAAACTTACGATTTGCAAGCTGCCGCATCTCCTCCCCCTCCGCCTGTTCCATCGAAAAACCGATAAATGCTCCCGCCCTGTCTACAACAATCTGTCTCGGGCATACCGCTTCTGGCGGAAGCACGCCTTCCCGTGCCCGATCCATTAAGAGCTGTATCTTTTTGCGCTTTGACAGCAGATTGACCTTTGGTTTATAAATCTTCAACACTTGCCCCTGCTCCAGATAGATATATCCCTCTCCGCCTTCTGTGAGCGGAACGCTTCCTGTACTGTCAAACACAATGGCTGACGGCGCTCTTTGCTTTTTAAATAATAATTGTGACATCATCCCGAAACACCCTCTGATTACGGTTGATAAACCGCTTCATCTTCACCGCATTGCCCAGCCTCAAAAGCTCTGTAAACGCTGATTTTAACTGCACATCCTCCGATTTGACGATGCAGCGCAGCCCATCTGATGCAATGCCAACCTTTTGATAGTCCTTTTTGTAATATATTTTTGTGCTCAGCGCCACCCCCTCCTTGTACTGGTTCAGCGATGACGCGTCGCAGTAATTGTATGCAAAATACTTAGGATACTTGCCGTCGCTCAATTCTATGAAATGAAAGGTCCCTGCCGCATCCTGCAAAATAATGTACCCGTCTCCGCAATATGTCACCTGAAAGGCGTTCTCCTGTTCTATGACCTCCAGAATCGTAAAACACAAATAATTCCTGACAGCATCCGCCGACTGCCCAAACATGCCGGTCAGCATTTGAAAAATCTGCTGTGTAGTGTATCCTAGTT
>CAMWJQ010000075.1 GCA_947174615.1 uncultured Lachnospiraceae bacterium | reverse complement strand
AAAATTGACTCGACTCCTCCTGAGGGTGAGTTGATTGCCGCTGCAGGGCCTTCTGCAGAATGACAGACACGACATACCAGAATCATCTATGTAGATATGAAGAAAGTCATACTAGGCGTTCTCATCATCGTGATGATAATTGCAGTCATCCTCATCATACACTCGGTCATCCACAACTACAGCTTTTCGCCGCGAGGTCAAAGCAGTATGCGGCGGCGCTGCCGCCAGAAGGAAATTCGCGCTGCCAGAAGAGAAGCGCGAAGAAGTTCCAGACGATATGGTATATCAAGAAGAGGAAAGCATTAACTTTGCTTTCCTCTTCTTCGTTCTTTTCTGTTATTTCGAACCTGCTCCTTTTTGCTCATGACGTCCGCTTCCACCTCAGTGTTTGCCTGCTTCATTGTCTTGACTACATAGATCCTATTATCTTCTGCTTTTCGCAGACGGATTTTTCCCTTGATGGGTCCATGTTTCATGCAGACGACAATCGTATAATAATGTTTTCCATTTGTCGTAAACCACGGAATCTTCCTTCTTGTCCTTGCACCGCAGAGATAACACTTTGTGGAAATGACATCTCTGTCAGCCATCGCCGCCAGCTTATCTGGAAATTTTCTTGAAATATATTTGAAATAGTCAGCAAATTGTATCTTAATCTCATCAGATTTATCCCTTGGAACGCGATAGGTGTCAAACGAATAGTTCTCAAAAACGCTGTTGTCCGTAATCCTCTTAATCACCTCGGCGGTATAATAAGCATCTGTGTAGGCCCTGTGAAATGCTACATTCTTTTCGATTCCGAGAAACTCCACAGCATACTGTAATGTTCGTCTCAATGTCCGATCCTCAAATGCGATACTGAATAATTTTTGAACATCATAGAACCAAATCGTTTTTTCTGACAGAGGTGTCATATTGTAGTAATCCATATTTTTCTGTAGTTCAGTGAGGTCCAGATTCCCCCATGTACAAAAAATATAATCGCTGCCGCACCACGCCAAAAAATCAGCAGCGACCTCAGAAAACGAACGACAATTCTCAAGCTGCTCCATTTTGAGATGGATCAATTCACCCGTCACCTGATTCATAGCATGAAACACCTGAGGTCTTATGAGTTCATGGAAATCACCCAACAGTTCTTTTTTCTCATTTAATTTAATCGCGCCGATTTCTATAATCTCAAACAACAGACGGTTCTCACGCCTTGTTTTCAAATCGGCAGCCTGATTCCACTCCAAATCGAAAACAATGTAATTCACGATAACTCCTCTATTTCCTGATCACTATTCTTTCTTATAAACAGAAAAGCATTGAAAATCTTTGCCAAAGGTTTCAATGCTCTGTACAACATGTTCTATAACGTTCCCTGGGGGAATCGAACCCTCAACTGCCCCTTAGGAGGGGGCTGTTATATCCATTTAACTAAGGAAACGAGTACAATGATTTATCGTGTACCTTTTTATTATAACAGATGTAGTAATTATTGCAACATTTTTTTAAAAATTTTGCTGAGGAAATTCAATATAACCTTGAAGCCATACCACACCCTTAAAACGTCTCCCCACTGCGGGTTCACCAAACAAGTCCTCCCTGTTGATACACACCTCAATGATAATCTCATTGCACTCCAGTGTCATGAAAATGACCTCCTCCTCCGTAATCCGGTTTTGGTCAACATGAAACTCCAGAATCTCGCCAAGTATGGAATATTGATCACACTCCACACCGTATGGCATAAAATACGTATCAACCAGACTAAAGACATCCTCTTTGTGAATCCTGCGGGAAATCGTTGTGTACGTATCCATATCCTCCAGCGTCAGACTCTCTATTGCATCCTCATTTCCCATACGTGCCTGTGCAATCAGTTGATTCCGCTCATTTGTCGCTTTTCTGATGCGCTCTTTCTCATACTCATTTTTAATAATCGGCATCATGATAGTGCCATCAATTGACAACGCCCCTAATATTAGCGAAGTTCCCTGTACTGGCAGTCTTTTGAGCGCCTTGAGCCTCTTGTATGGAATTATATTCTGCAGATAAAAGATGATGGTCACTCCAAGTTTGATTTCGTCACATACTCCAGCATAAGCTTCTTTCTCTGCCTGACGCTCAATTGTGATATCTTCGTTGGAGCTGATCTGATTTCCCCTCACGTACGGAAAATAATACTCATACAGAAACGTGTTCTTCTCGTCAAACTCACCGCGCACACAGATACCCGCACCGTGAACAAAGTCAAGCGACAGCTCTGCATACACGATATCTTCCTCATCTGCTGCAATATCCCTCGCAGATGTATAAGTCTGTTTCTTTGCACTGTCTTTTTGATGATTCAATTTATCTGGATTTATTATTGTCGCTTCAACCACTTCGTTGATCAGTGCCTGCAGCTCTTCTCTTTTCTTGATTTTGCTAAAACCAACTGCTCTTAAATATCTGTGCACCACAATCATGCCTTTCTGTTTTCATTCCGTTTATTTTAATTCAGTTTTTCCACCCATATATGGCTGCAATGCCTTTGGAACCCTCACAGAACCATCTGCCTGAAGATTGTTCTCCAGAAATGCGATCAACATTCTAGGAGGCGCCGCAACCGTATTATTGAGGGTATGGGCAAAATACTTTCCATTCTCTGCATTTACTCGAATCTTAAGCCTTCTAGCCTGCGCATCCCCAAGATTTGAACAGCTTCCCACCTCGAAATATTTCTTTTGTCTAGGAGACCATGCCTCTACATCAATCGACTTCACTTTGAGATCTGCCAAATCTCCTGAACAGCATTCCAAGGTCCGCACAGGAATATCAAGACTCTGAAACAAATCCACTGTATTCTGCCAGAGTTTCTCAAACCACATTGGTGATTCCTCTGGTCTGCACACTACGATCATTTCCTGCTTCTCAAACTGATGAATCCTGTATACACCGCGCTCTTCCAAACCATGTGCACCTTTTTCCTTACGGAAACAAGGAGAATAGCTTGTCAATGTTTTTGGCAGTTCTGTCTCTGGTATAATTGTATCAATAAATTTGCCGATCATAGAATGCTCACTTGTACCAATCAAATATAAGTCTTCCCCTTCAATTTTGTACATCATCGCATCCATCTCATCAAAGCTCATAACACCTGTAACAACATTACTCCGTATCATAAAGGGCGGCACGCAATAGGTAAATCCCCGATCAATCATAAAATCTCTCGCATAGGAGATCACCGCAGAATGAAGTCTGGCAATATCCCCCATCAGATAATAGAACCCATTGCCAGCTACCTTTCTTGCACTGTCAAGATCAATACCATTCAATTTTTCCATGATCTCAGTATGATAAGGAATCTCAAAATCAGGAACAAACGGATCGCCATATTTTTGAATCTCGACATTTTCTGTATCATTTTTACCGATTGGGACACTCGGATCAATCATATTCGGAATTGTCATCATAATTTTGGTCACTTTATCGCCCAATTCTTTTTCCCGTTCTGCAAGCTCCTCCAAGGTCTTTGCCTGTGCATTAACCTGCTGTTTGATTTTCTCTGCCTCTTCCTTTTTTCCCTGTCCCATCAGAGCACCAATCTGCTTGGAAAGTTTATTTCGCTCGGCTCGCAGATTGTCTGCCTCCTGCTGTGTCTTTCGCGCCTGTACGTCAAGCTCAATCACTTCATCTACAAGTGGCAGTTTATGGTCTTGAAATTTCTTTTTGATATTCTCTTTGACTGCTTGAGGATTTTCTCTCAAAAATTTTATGTCTATCATTGTATTATACTCCTTTCAATGTTTTCTATCTTAGAATCTGTCGTTATTTAACAACTTCCTGTATTACGACTGTTGTATCCTTGATCAAATCAACAATCAACTCGGCATGAATTGCCTGCCCATATTTGTCCTCTACAATACGAATCACCGGTCTCTCCGGGAAATGTGGATTCTGCCTCATGACAATGCCAAGCTCTCCCCTATTTGTACGTACCTTTGAACCAAACGGATACACTGCGATCAATTGTAAGAATGCTGAGACGATATCTGCATCATACCAGATGCCACTGTAATTTCTAATATTGTTGATTGCCTCATGTACACGCACTCTTGCCTTGCCGATCCCACAGATTAACTCATCAAATTCATCGCAGACGCCGACAATCTGTGTCATGCGTGAGACAAGATCATTGCCCAGAGGATATCCTGATTTATCTTTTTTTTCATGATGGTTGAGAATAATCTCCTTTGCATTATCAGAGAGCCAGGTCTCACTTTTAATCGCGGTATAGGCATAGATTGGATGCTTTTTGTACTCTTCCTGATCTTTTGCCGGGAGGAGATTGATATCCTGATTTTCATACCGCACGACAAGATACCGTAAGCCAAGGTCATGTATTAACGAAGCGACACTGATATCATATACTTGTTTCTGAGTCAATCCAAGCTTTAAACCAATCAATGTAGCGATTGTACATACCTGAAGGGAATGTTCATAGATATCAGCACTTCTCTCGCGCACATCATAGACCTTTTCTACCACCTCATCTTCTTCAAGAATATCTGACATAATATTTTGTGCTGTATCTGCAATCTGCTGGAGCCCTTCTGTCTGCTGGTAAATATGCAGTTCCAGAATATCCTTTATTTTATTTTTTACCTGTTCTTCCACTTCATCACGCAGAATTGTAACCTTTTCCATTGGAATCTTGTGTTGTTTCATCTTTTTTGGACTTGATGGAACAGGCGCTTCTGGTGTTTTTGTTGTATCTGGCTTAGCCTTCAACGTCTTTGGTTCTTCCTGAGCCGGTGTTTCTGAAATTTCCTGTGCATCTTCAATATAAACTGTAAAGATATCTAATTCCTTCAGTTTCTCTACATATGCTGCCTTGATCACAGTCCCCTTTGTGAGTACGACAGTATAGTCTTCAAGCATGACATCATTCGCAATTATATCACCATCTTTTAAATCTTCCACTGTAACTAATTTCATAACTATTTCCCCCTATCTCTTATCTATACGTTTTTCTTGATTTATTCGTTATCAAATGCAGTTCCATTTACAGCACGTTCTACTGCAACTTTTTCTTCATTGCTGAGTGCTATCTGGGAATCTCCATCTTTCACCCGCTTTGTGTAAGAATAACATCCATCCGAACTGTGTACAGAGTTGATGATAAAACCATCATTTCTCTCATCTAACAATGCTAAAGCAAAGCTTAATTTTCCACCCATTTCTGTAAAAGCATCGTATTTCACCAGCCCTACCTTTTGAAATGCGCTTTCATGTTTTTTAGAGAGTTCTTTAATATTTTCGCGGTTTGTGTCTATACTCAGCTTCATAAACTTATTATCTTCATAGAGTGTCATGATGTCCTTCTCAAGATTCGCACCATCTTTCCCCAACATAAACTTTAAGTACTTTTTCTTTAGTTTTCCAATCTGTACGAAAGTTATGATAATCAATATCAAAAGTACAATACTTACTGCTAACAGTCCTAATAGTATCCATCCGATATCAATTGTACCAAATCCTAAGCTGTTTAATAAATTACTGTTCATCTGTCTCTCCCATAACTATTCTACACGCTCAATCTTTGAGAGTGTCTCTATCAACCTGTCCAAGTCATCATTGGAATAAAACTCTATTTCAATCTTTCCTGAACCACTTTTTCCTTTTGAGATAATCTCAACTTTTCTGCTAAACTTTTCTTTGAGTCTATTTTCAATATCCTGATAAATATATTGAATATTCTGTGGTGGTGTTTCCTTTTTTGGTTTTTCATGATCTGGCTTTAACAGTGATTTGACAAGTTTCTCCACCTCACGTACACTCAACTTCTCATCAAATATTCTCTGTGCAAGCTGTAGCTGCAGCTCCTGATCTTCTATTGGAATCAGTGCCCGTGCATGACCTGTGGAGATCATATCATCAATAATCATCTGTTGTACACCATCACAGAGTTTCAATAATCTCATACTGTTTGTCACAGCAGTTCTGCTCTTTGAAACGCGTTCCGCAACCTCATCCTGTTTTAATTTAAATTCTTCTAAGAGTCTTTTATATGCGAATGCCTCTTCAATGGGATTCAGATCCTCTCTCTGAATATTTTCAATCAGCGAGATTTCTACAATCTCCTGATTTGTATAATTACGAATGATAACCGGAATCTCTTTTAATCCAGCAATCTTTGCAGCACGCCATCTCCTCTCTCCTGCGATAATTTCATAATAATCTTTTCTATTCTGTACAAGTATTGGCTGAAGCATACCAAATTGTTTAATAGAATCTGCTAATTCCTGCAATGCATCTTCATCAAATTTTTTTCTGGGCTGCTCCCTGTTTGGTTCTACTTTTGCGATTTTCACAACAGTCTCTGCCTGCTTTTGTTCTTTTTTCTCAATACTACTTCCTGTAACGGATGCAGGTATTAAGGAATCAAGACCTTTACCCAATCCTCTTTGTGCCATGTATTCTCTCCTTATAGATTAACTGTTATTTCGAATCACCTCGTCAGCAAGAGACATATAACTCTCTGAACCGGCCGATTTTGCATCATACATATTGATGGGTTTTCCATAACTCGGTGCTTCTGCAAGTCTGATATTTCGAGGAATCAGTGTGTTATATACCTTCTGACTCAAATGACTTTTGACATTCTCTACAACCTGTGCTGATAGATTTGTACGTGAATCATACATGGTAAAAACAACACCATCCATATCCAATGATGGATTCAATCGTTCCTTTACAAGATTTATAGTATGAATTAACTGGCTTAATCCCTCTAACGCATAATATTCACACTGGATTGGCACCAAGACAGAATCTGCTGTTGTCATAGCATTTACAGTGAGTAAGCTGAGCGATGGCGGACAATCAATAATGATAAAATCATATCGATCTTTCACCCAGTCAACTTCATTTTTTAATATGTATTCTTTTTTTTCTACACCAATCAATTCAATCTCAGCGGCTGCTAAGTTAACATTGGATGGAAGAACGGAAATATTTGGGAATATCTCTTTTAAGATACAATCCTCAATGGAACAGTCTCCTAAAATCAGCTCATAGATTGTATTCTCCAATTCATTCTTTTCGATACCATAGCCACTGGTTGTATTTCCCTGTGGATCAATATCGATCACTAGAACCTTTTTTCCCTTTGCTGCAATACATGCAGACAAATTAATGGAAGTTGTTGTTTTTCCAACCCCACCCTTTTGGTTTGCAATTGCAATAATTCTCCCCATCTTATTCCTCCGTATTTATTCTCCGATGTCTATTATTATACCACGATTGCGTCCTATATGCTATACATAAATTCAATGTTTCACGTGAAACATTGAATAGTTTGTTACAATTAACACCCACGCCAAAGTAGTTCAATCATATGCCAAAATACTAAATGCTATAACCTTTTTTATTTAGCAACATTATGTGTGCAATTTTAATTATAATTTCAGACCCAAAGTCCTTAACTTCAGGAAATTGACACATAACTCGTGCTGGAATATGTTCAATAACTTATAGTGGTAAGTAATAAATTTTCACTCCAGGATACTTAAGTTATACTGGCGGTCAAAAAGACTGACCGCTTGGTATAAAGTTTTGCACACAGCCGCATAAGGAAATATACCGCTTCGCGGCTGCGGCTGGCGCGATACGCACGGCAGATTTCATCTATCGTAAGTATAACAAACTTTAAGCTGATAAAATCTGGCGTGGAAGTGAATCAATGTCATTAACTTAAGGAATTTGACTAACAAATTGTTCTGGAAAATGCCCAATAAATCAATGTATTTATTCACAAATACCGGTTATTAAGGGCTTAAGTAAATGACATTGGAAGTGAATTGTAACAACAGTTCAGCCTTCGAATTCCTTTCTAGTATAATCCACGTTAAATACTTTAATGTTTGGCGCAGAATATTTTTCTGAGAGTGCTGTTTCACAAATGCAGGCATTGTGGTGGATACGCTAAGGCTTGGGAAGCAGTGCTATCAGGAAAAACAGGCAAGCGAAACATAAGATTATTTATCATGGGTTATACTAGACATCAAGCTATCCAAAACTGATTTTCACTCCTATTTCACGGACTTTGATCGAATGTAAAAAGCTGAACAAAACTGTTACTATAACGTGTTCTTACTAGGAAACGATTTGCTTCTCCTGCCCTGTAACAAGGATAGCTTGTGAATTACGAAACAGAACAAGAGGCAGTTCTCTACCATATTTTGAAATTACAGTCTCTACAGATTCCTTTAACGGCTCGTCACAGACAATACTTTGCCAGTATTTGCGGCGCAGGACTTGTAGAAAAAATTTTATATTCTCATTCTTCAAATGTTTCACGTGAAACATTTGATAAGTAAAGTCTGCTTAGAAGATAAGAACTGTACCTGTTTCAGCGTATACAAGTTCATCCTCATCGACAAAGGATGCTACATCAACCCAATTATCAATATCTGGAATTCCGTCCCCTTCATTTACATCATCCTCTGGACAATCATCACACTCTAAAAAATACTTTATGACTTTACCATCTACAATTGCAAGCATCTCCGCACAAATAATTGCATCATTATACCCTGCAAGTAAAAATTCATCTTTTTCGGCAAATTCCAGCCATGAGTCTGGCTCAATCAAGGAATATCCACCGGATAAATCCTCAAAAACTGTCCAGCCATCTTTTTCATATACGTACAAACACTGCCCCTTCCATTGTCCCTTTTCATCGACACATAAACGAACAGCATTCGAGTACCGCGTCTCTATTTTCTCTTTATAAATCACATCATTCCATATACATAGCCTGTTTATTGCTTCTTCCATATTTAATTTGATACGAAAATAACTTGGATTCATCTTGCACCTCCGATCATGAATCCTGTATTTCATTGGAACAGACTGCTATATACCGTTGCAGTTCTATAGCATTCTCACCCTGCATCCCCCACTGAATCAATGCTACAACAAATTTTGGTGTAATGATTTCAGGCACATCAAAAGGGATCAAATAACGGTGCCAAATGCCATCCATAGCTTGATTTTGAAATACAGATCCTTTACTAACAACATAAGGAGATTCCATATGTAACGGACAAGTCAAAATCAATGTCTTATCTTCTGCAATAATATGTAAGAGATAATCTGGACTATCATAATCTAATTTGACAAACCACACAAACGACTTATCACTGCATCGGATTTTTCTTCTTCCTTTTTTTCGTACACCCATTATTCAATCCCCCTTCCAACTTTGCTTTCACATATGTTACACTATTTATTTTATCACATACCAGGTTCTGTATCAATGTTGAACTTACAGAAAAAGGATAATGTTTCACGTGAAACATTATCCAACAATCGATTCTACTGGCGGTCGAAAAGACTGACCGCTCAGTAGAAAGTTATGCACACAGCCGCATAAGGAAATATGCCACTTCGCGGCGGTGGCTGCGTCGAGGCTTGGGGAGTAGTGCTATCAGGAATATAGGCAAGTGAAACATAGGGTTCTTTAGTATGGGTTATACTAGTCATGTACACTTACAATTCCATTCCGTATACAGAACACCGCAGCCTGTGTACGATCCTCACAATCAATTTTTCGAAAAATATTGCATAAATGATTTTTGACAGTACGCTCACTAATACAAAGTAAATGTGCAATATCTTTATTAAAATGACCAACCGCAACCAATTTTAATACATCCAGTTCTCTCTTTGACAAAGCTTTGATTTTTTCTTGATCAAAATCTTTTGCAATTAATCTGGAATTTAACAATGGAATTAAACTCGGTTGTATAAACCGCTCTCCATGATACACTGAATGAATTGCACGCAGTAATTCTTTTGAGCCGCAATCTTTTAGAATATAACCCTCTACTCCTAAGTCAAGCACCTTCATAAGATATTCAATCTCATTATGTACTGTCAGCGCCAAAATCTTTGGACGCTTCTTTCTTTGATTTAAAATCTTTAACAGCTCAATGCCATTCATTTCAGGCATGTTCATATCCAGCAGTATCAAATCTGGTTTTGCCCCGCGGATCTTATTCAAACAATCAACGCCATCATTGGCAGTTTCTACAACCTGGACTTCCTCATCAAATTCTATCAATCTGGTCAAACCTTCACAGACCATCTTATGATCATCCACTAACATCACACGAATCAGTTTCAATCACCAGCTTTCTTTGGTATTTTTATTGAGATCTTTGTACCTGTACGATCAGATAAAATTTTCATTTTCCCTGAGAGTGCCTTTACGCGCTCGACAATAAATTGTAATCCAAAATGATTGGACGGACAATCATCATATTCCTGCATACCGATACCATTATCATAGATTATAATGTTAATCTGATTTCCAATTTCTTTGACAGAAAGTTGAATATGGCTGGCTTTTGAATGCTTGACAATATTTTGACAACCTTCACAGACGATTCGATAGATTGATATTGCTGTCAATCCATCGGAAGTATCAATCATATCAATGTCCAATACGATCTCTAATTTTGGATGTTCCTCTGTTAATTTTTTCTTCAATCGCTCCCATGCCGCCATCCAGCCAATATCATCAAAAATCATCGGGCGAAGGTTATAGATCGTATCCCGCATACCACCAATGATATGTTTTATTTGTTTGCGTGCTGTAATAGTCTCCAGCTTAGCAAGCGTCAAATCCTGCTCCATATATAACATCACGAGTTCAAGCTGCTGGGATAGATATACCATATCCTGAACTGTTGTGTCGTGAAGTTCTTCTGCGATTCTTTTGCGCTCTGCTTCCTGCAGAAATAAAATATCTTTTTTATTCATTTTATGATACCTACAAGGGTTCCTTGGATGGCAGCCCTGCTCTTCTGGGATACTTCTTCGGTGTCGGAGCAATCTTTTGAATGATAAATAAGTTTCGGTAAATCTCAGAACCAGGAAGTAAAAACTCGATCTGTGATACTACTTTTCCACCAAGTATTTTGACTGCCTTCTGTGCAGCAGATTCTTCCTCAGAAATTTTCTCTGATTTATAGGAGATAAAGTATCCTCCCTCTTTCACATAGGGAATACAATACTCTGATAATGTTGCAAGATTCGCCACGGCACGTGATACACAAAGATCAAACTGCTCCCGCAATAAATTTGGTTTTGCATAATCCTCTGCCCTTCCATGAATTGCTTGAATATCTTTTAGTCCCAGCCGCTGTATCACTTCCTCCAAAAACTTTACACGTTTTCCTAAGGAATCCAACAAGGTAATTTTGAGATTTGGAAAGGCAATCTTCAATGGAATCCCAGGGAAACCTGCACCTGTCCCAACATCAATGACAGTGTGTTCCTGTGTACAGTCGATTGCCTTGCACAGTGAGATACTATCCAAAAAATGTTTGATACAGACCTCCTCATACACCGTAATAGCTGTAAGATTCATAAAACTGTTCCACTCAGTCAAAAGTTCATAATACAACATAAACTGGTCAATCTGTGCATCACTTAAGGATAAGCCTAATTCCTTGATACCTTCTTTTAATATCATATATTTTTCCTTTACTTTCACATCATGTATTTTACAATTCGTATAATGACATATGATATTAAATATGTTTTAACAATAACATTATATTTTATATCATATGTAATTTTTATTAAATATAAATAACTATTGTTATGTTTGATTGCAGCTCTCT